>JBKICO010000403.1:0-18076 GCA_046567065.1 Acidobacteriota bacterium | reverse complement strand
TCGCGCAGCATCTCCGGGATGGGCAGGCCGTAGGGGCATTTCTCCAGGCACTCGCCGCAATCGATGCACTGGCGCACGCTCTCCGTGGCCACGGCGCTGAAGGACGCGGCCGTCCGAGGCGACATGCGGATGGAAATCACCCGGTACATCATGGCCGGGGTGATGCGCACGCCCTGCGGGCAGGGCTGGCAGTATTCGCAGCGCCTGCAGAAGCGCCCGCCCAGTTCGCCCACGATGCGCTCCATCCCGGCCCGGGCTTCCTCGTCCACCGCGTTGGGAGCTTCGTAGAGGTCCAGCACCTCGTCCACACCCTCGATGGTGTCGAAGCCGGGCAGGGGGATGCAGTCGGAGTGCTGGCGCAGGTAGGCGAAGGCGGTCCTGGCGCTGTCGATCATGCCCCCGGCGAAGGGCTTCATGGCCAGGTAGGCCATGTTCGCGGCCCGCGCCTTGGGGATGAGCTCGTCCAGGGCGGCGGTCTCGATGAAGTTGAGCGGGAACTGGATAGTGGCGAACAACCCGGGCTCCACAAGCCTGATGGCCATGGCCAGGTTGTGCGAGCTGATGCCCAGGTGGCCGATCTTGCCCGCGTCCCTGGCCTTGGCCAGGGCCTCGTAGGCTCCGCCCGGGGCCAGGAGGGCCTCCAGGTCGGCCTCCTGGGAGACCTGGTGGAACTGGTAGAGTTCGATGTGGTCGGTGCCGATCCTGCGCAGGCTGGTCTCCAATTGTTCCAGGGCCGGGCCGCCCTGGCGCTGGATTGTCTTGGAGGCCAGCGCCACCTCGTGCCTGCGCCCGGCGATGGCCTTGCCGATCTTCTCCTCGCTGTCGAGGTACATGTGGGCGGTGTCGATGAAGTTCACGCCCCGGTCCAGGGCGTGGCGGACCACGCGCTGGGCCTGTTCCGATTCCAGCCGGATGATGGGGATGCCGCCGAAGCCCACCTCCGAAACCTGTATGCCTGTGCCGCCGAGCGGGATGTGGCGCATGGTCGCTCCTTGCTGCCGGTGTGGCCGCCGCGCCCGGTTTGTTGGTCACGGCGCGGTATTTTGCGACCTCATACGCCCGTGGAGTGCTCCCTGCAACAGACCCGGAGCGTTGCGAACGGTTGTTTCGCGGCGGGGAAGGGGCTACGGTCCCATGTCTCACGACATTCTGAGCGGAGAACCAACCATGAGCGTCACCATTCCACCCGAACTCGACCGCATCTACCTGGCCGGCCCCCTGTTCTGCGAGGGCACCAGGGCCTGGCACATGGCCACAAAGGCCCGCATCGAGGCCGAAACCGGCAGAAGGGTCGTCTGGCCCTACGAGCTGTTCGACCCGGACGATGTTCCCAACTGGGGCCAGGACGCCCCGCGCAAGGTGATGGAGGCCTGCCGCGACGCCCTGGCCGTGTGCTCCCTGGTGGTGGCCCTGCTGGACGGCCCCCAGGTGGACGACGGCACCGCCTGGGAGATCGGCTTCGCCCACGCCCGCTGCATCCCGGTGATCGGGGTGCGCACCGACTTCCGCCTGGCCGGGGACGTGCCCGGAGCCTTGGTGAACGCCATGATTCAGGCGAGCTGCGAACGGATCGTCACCAGCACGGACGAACTACTGCGGGTGCTGCGCGAGCGTGGGGCGGGAAGCAGGGGCAGGTAGGCCCGGGCCTCACGGTGTAACCGGAAGGGGGGCAGGGAGCGTCTAACGGGGGCGCGGCCCCCGCTCCGTTCCCTGACGCAACTCCCCTATCGCCTTGGGCGGGGGCCGCGCCCCGGCCAGCTTGCCTGCGGGAGAGCACAAAAAAGGCCGGGAGCGATCCGACGCTCCCGGCCTTTGTTCATCTGCTGCGATTTCGGCTCAGTATCCCAGCCCATTCTTGATGCACAGGTCGCGCGAGTGGTTGCAGTTTGCGATGCACACCGCGCGCTGCGTGGCGTTGGCGATGGTGTTGCAATTGTTCGCGCACACAGACCAGACGTTGTTGCAGTTCGACTGCACGCGCTTGCTGCGCTGGTGCTCGGGGTTGTATCCGCCACCACGCTGCTCGTAGATCACCGCCGGGGGCGGAGCCGGGGCGTAGTAGTAGGCCGGGGGCGGCGGAGGCGGGGCCGGGGCGTAGTAATAGGCTGGCGGCGGCGGTGGCGGAGGCGGCGGCGTATGCACGACGGTCACCTCGCTGGGCTGGGGCAGCACCTCGTAGTGGGTCTGGCCCTGCTTGTCCTTGTAGACGGCGCAGGCGCTCAGCAGCAACAGGACGCACAAGCCCGTGGCTATTGTCTTCATCGGTACTCCTTCACGATGCGTCGGGCCCCGAGGTTTCGCGTAACGGGGCCGGGTTCCCGTAGCGCGAAGCGGCCCGACCCTTCAACAGGGAAGTTCAGGGGGGGCGGGGGGGACGGAAGTCATGGAAAACGGGCCGGGTTGTGCTATGCTTCCCGCAAGCCCCGAATCACACCCCACACGCAAGGAGCGACGCCATGGTCTTCAACGTTTCCGTGCAGCCGTTCATTTCCCTGATGGCAGGCATCCTCATACTCATCATGCCCAGGCTGCTGAACTACATCGTGGCCGTGTACCTCATCATCGTGGGCATCCTGGGCCTCACTCACGGCAGGATGATGTGACCGCCCGGAGCGGCGCAGGCCGGGAAATCAGCAGATGGCGTCGGCCGATTGCTCGTAGAGCGACTTGGACCAGGTGAGGGCTTCGCAGTAGGAGCTGGCCAGAACGATGGGGTCCAGGCCAAGCGCCTGCGTCAGCTCGTCGAGCCTGCTCCAGTCGCCGGATTCGAAGCAGCGGGCGATGCTCAGCCAGTCGCTGTAGCGGTTCTTTTCGCCGCAGAGGGCGGCCTTGACCTCTTCATCCAGGGGCAGGGAGGCCACCAGCTCGCGCATGGGCGTGTCCAGCATGGGCTCCAGCAGGGAGAACAGGCCCATGAGGAACAGCGTGTCCGGCGAGAAGTCGCGCACGTTGTGGTTGGCGGCGGCGCGCTCAAGGAACTTGGCCCTGATGGAGGAGAGGTAGGGCAGCTCGGAGGTCTTGTCCTCGGGCATCACGTCGGAGAGCACCACCAGCCACAGCCAGTTCTTGATCTGCTGCCAGCCGAGAAGCCGGGTGGCGTGCTTGATGGAGTCCACCTTGTAGCGCAGCCCGAAGGCCAGGGAGTTGATGAAGGTCAGCAGCCGGAAGCTGATGGAAACGTCGGCTTCGATGTTGCGGGTCAGCTCCTCCAGGTCCATGCCGTTCTTTTCCAGGGTGCGGTAGATGTTGAGCCGCGTGATCCTGTTGGAGGGCAGCTTGCGCCCGGGCACTATGACGGGCTTCTCGAAGAAGAACCCCTGGAACAGATGGAAACCGAGCTTTTTGGCCAGCTGGAACTGCGCGTCGTCCTCCACGCGTTTGGCCGCGAGCTTGCAGTTGAAGCCCTTGAGCCCCTCAATGCAGCGCTGCAGCTCATCCTCGGAGAGCTGCAGCGTATCCAGGAAGATCACGTCGGAGAACTCCACCAAGCGGCGCGAGCACTTGCCCGGGACGAACTGGTTGAGCGCCAGGCCGTAGCCCTGTTGCTTGGCCTGGGCCAAGGCGGACTCGTATTCGGGAGAGAGCTCCCGCACGGGTTCCACCTCGATGACGGTGGTCTGCGGGTCCAGCGCGGTGTGCACGTTGGAGATGATGGACATGCGCGAGAAGTGGATGAACACCTTCTTGCCCACCTGGGCCGGGGCCGTCAGGGGGGAGAGCAGGGAGTTGGAGATCACCGTGAGGGTGGCCACGTCCTTGTCCGTGAAGTTGGCGGACTGCTCCAGCGGGCTGTTGCGGTAGAGCAACTCGTAGCCGTAGACGTTCTTCTCGGCGTCGAAGATCGGCTGGCGGGCGAAGAACGTGTCGACGTAGATCTGGGTGGACGATTCCGTGGGCATGAACGGCTTTCTTCTGCTGGGGCTTTGGTGTTCCTACCCCAGCTTGTTCCCGCTGTCCATTTCGTACCGGGCGGTCCCGGCGGCGGGGAGGCCCGGCCCGGCCCCGTTGCGGCGCAAGCTTCGCATATCTCAGAAGGAGTTTCTTGAGCGGTGCAACTTTCCCCATTCGGGCGGGCTCGCATTCTTTATGGGGGGCTTCCGCCGTCCCAGATGGACAGGATGGAACAAGAGGGCTATTAGGAAACGCACTCGAATTTCACTGGGGAACGCACGCGCATGAAGGCTCTTCACGAAAAACTCGTCGATTCCGGCCTGATCAGCAAGTCCGAGGTGGATCAGGTCCGGCAGATCCAGCGCAAGTCCGGCTGGAAGATCGTCGAATACCTCATGCACCAGGGGCGCCTCAACGAGAACGAGCTCATGGACTTCATCAGCCGCGAGCTCAAGATCGACAAGTATTCCGCCGAAAAATACCCCCTGAACAAGGCCCTCAAGGAGTACCTCCCCGAGGACATGGCCCGCAAGCTGGACCTGGTGCCGGTCAAGCTGGAGCGCGGCGTGCTCTACGTGGTCACGGCCGACCCGGAGAGCATCAACCGCCTGGACCAGGTGGAGCGCGTGGCCATGCTGGAGGTGGAGCCCGTGTTCTGCACCCGGGCCGAGCTCGAGGAGCTCATGGCCGGGCAGTACGGCGTGCAGTCCCACCTGGGGGACATGCTGGGCACCATCGACGAGCTCTCGGTGCAGTCCGGGGACGAGGCCGAGGAGGGCATCGACCTGGCCGGGTCGCTGCAGTCCGCCGTGCAGGAAGCCCCGGTGGTGCGCCTGGTGAACCAGATTCTGGCCCAGGCCGTGCGCGAACGCGCCTCCGACATCCACCTCTCGCCCATGGCCAACACCATCCAGATGCGCTTCCGCATCGACGGCGAGCTGCGCGAGTTTCCCACGCCGCCCAAATCCGTGTTCCTGACGGTGCTCTCGCGCCTGAAGCTGCTGTCCAACATGGACATCACCATCTCGCGCATCCCGCAGGACGGCCGCTTCTCCTTCGTGCTCGACGGCAAGGAGGTCAACGTGCGCGCCTCCACCCTGCCCACCATCCACGGCGAGAACCTCGTGCTGCGACTGCTGATGCGCTCCTCCCGGGGCAGCTCCATGGACGAGCTGGGCGTCAGCGAGGTGGACCGGGCCAAGCTCCTGCGCGGCATGGAGCGCCCCTTCGGCATGATCCTGGCCACCGGCCCCACCGGCTCGGGCAAGACCACGCTGCTCTACGCGGCCCTGCGCCAGCTCGACCAGCCCGGGGTGAACATCATCACCCTGGAAGACCCGGTGGAGTACCGCATCGAGACCATCCGCCAGGTGCAGCTCAACGTGCGCGCGGGCATGACCTTCGCCTCGGGCCTGCGGGCCATCCTCCGCCAGGACCCGGACATCATCATGGTGGGCGAGATACGCGACAGCGAGACCGCGGGCATCGCCGTGCAGTCGGCCCTCACGGGCCACAAGGTGCTCTCCACCGTGCACACCAACACGGCCTGCCAGGCCCTGACCCGCCTCTCGGAGATGGGCATCGAGCCCTTCCTGGTGGCCTCCACCCTGGCCGTGGCCGTGGGCCAGCGACTGATGCGCCGGGTCTGCCCCAAATGCAAGGAGGCCTACCAGCCCGCGCCGGAGTTTTTGAAGCTCTTTGGCCTCTCCAACTTGAAGGACGTGACCTTCATGCGCGGCAAGGGCTGCCCGGACTGCAACGGCCTGGGCTACGCCGGGCGCGTGGGCGTGTACGAGGTGCTCTACGTGGACGACATGGTGCAGGACCTGATCATGCGCAAGGCCTCGGCCCGCGAGATCGAACACGCCGCAGTGGAGGCCGGGGTGTTCTCCACCCTGAAGATGGACGCCCTGGCCAAGGTGGCCGCCGGGCTCTCCACCATTGAAGAGGCGGCAAGCATAGCGTTCTTCTAGTTCTTCCCTGCGTTCACTCCTGCGCCAGCACCCACGGCTCCCGCTGGGCCTCCTGGCGCTTGAGCCCCTCGGCCAGCAGTTCGGCGGCCCTGGGCGCGTCGGCCTCGGCCAGCAGCCAGTCCGCCCCGGCCAGGAAGGCCCCCCAGGAATCCAGGCTGGGCTTGGCACCCACCACGAAGAGCGTGGTGTCGCGCCGCTTGAGGCCCGGGCGGGCATGCAGCTCCTCCAGGGCTTCCGTCTTGGATTCGTGCGCCACCACCACGTCCACGGCGTTCACGCGCAGGGACGCGGCCGCGCCGGACGCGTCCGGCTCGTCCAGCAGGTAGTGCCCCTGGGCGGTGAAGTAGGCCTTGGCCGCGTCGCGCCAGGGGCCTGCGTCCAGGCACAGCAGCGCCACCTTCATCCCGTAGGGGATCATCTCGGGTTCGCGGATGGAAGTCTGCTCGCTCATAAATCGTCCTCTTCGGCGGGCTTGTTGTAGTCCAGGTCGAGCTTGAGCTCGCCCAGGTCGGAGACCTTCTCCCCCCGGCGCAGGCGCACCTGGTCGATGGCCAGGATCAGCTTGGCGCGGTCCGTGGCGTTGGCCAGGGCCACGTCGCGCTCCACGAGGTCCTTCTCGTAGAGGCCCAGCAGGTACTGGTCGAAGGTGAACATGCCGAAGGTGGAGCCGGACTCCACCGTGCCGTAGTAGGTCTTCTCGCCGGTCTCGCCGGTCATGATGATTTCGCGGATCTGCAGGTTGTTGCGCAGGATCTCGAAGGCCGCCACGCGCCCGCCGCCCGTCTTGGGCATGAGCCGCTGGGAGACCACGAACTTGAGGCTGGCCGCCAGGCGCTGGCGGATGAGGCGCTCCTCGCTGATGTCGAACATGCCGATGATGCGGTTGATGGTCTGGCCCGTGTCCGAGGTGTGCAGGGTGCCCAGCACCAGGTGGCCGGTTTCGGCGGCCTGCATGGCGGTCTCCACGGTCTCGCGGTCGCGCATTTCGCCCACCAGGATCACCTTGGGGGCCTGACGCAGCGCGGCGCGCAGGCCGGAGGCGAAGTTGTCGAAGTCCTGCCCGAGCTCGCGTTGGTTCACGGTGCCGCGCTTGTGCGGGTGCACGAACTCCACCGGGTCTTCCAGGGTGATGATGTGCACGGCGGACTTGTCGTTGATCTCGTCGATGAGCGCGGCCAGCGAAGTGGATTTGCCCGTGCCCGTGGCGCCCGTGACCAGGATGAGCCCGAACTTCTCCTTGGCCATGTCCGCGAAGAGGGCGGGCAGGCCGAGCCCGGCCATGGTGGGCGCCTTGGAGGAGAGCTGCCTGAGCACCAGCGCCAGGGAGCCGCGCTGCCAGAAGATGTTCACCCTGAAGCGGATGCGGGAGGGGTGTTCATAGGAGAGGTCGCAGGAGCCCTTGGCCACCAGGTCCTTGTAGAGCCTGACGGAGCGCCCCATGAGCACCTGGGCCATGGCCTCGGTCTGGCGGGCGTTCAGGGGGCCGAGTGGCAGGTCCAGGTCTTTCAGGCCGCCGTGCTGCTCGGCCTGCGGGCGTTTGCCCACGGTGAAGAGCAGGTCTGAGAGCGAGGGGGCCTGCGCCAGGGCCAGCCCCACGAGATGGTCGAAGTGCGATCTGAGCATGCGTGTGCCTCCGCGCGCGGGCGCTGCGTCATTCGTCCAGGCCGCTGGGCGGCTGGGGCAGGAATTCCTTGAAGCGGGCCTTCTGGATGGCCTTGTTGTAGGCGTCCTCGATGGAGATCTTCCTGGACTGGTAGAGCTCCATGATGGCGTCGTCCAGGGTCTGCATGCCCTGGTTCTTGCCCGTCTCGATGACGGAGTTGATCTGGAAGGTGCGCTTCTCGCGGATGAGGTTGCGCACCGCGGGCAGGGCCACCAGAATCTCCAGGGCCGCTGCCCGGCCCGGCTTGTCCACCCGCTTGAAGAGCGTCTGGGCCACCACGCCGCGCAGCGATTCGGAGAGGGCGGAGCGGATCTGCTCCTGCTGGTCGCCGGGGAAGACCTCGATGATGCGGTCCACTGTTTTGGAGGCGCTGATGGTGTGCAGGGTGGAGAACACCAGGTGGCCGGTCTCGGCGGCTTCCAGGGCCAGGCGGATGGTCTCCAGGTCGCGCATTTCGCCCACCAGGATCACGTCCGGGTCCTCGCGCAGGGCGCCGCGCAGAGCCGAGGTGAAGCTTTTTGTGTCTCTTCCGACCTCTCGTTGGTTGACGAGGCAGTTCTTGGGCTGGTGCAGGAACTCGATGGGGTCCTCGATGGTGAGGATGTGCTCCTGGCGCTGGGTGTTGATGTAGTCGATCATGGCCGCCAGCGTTGTGGACTTGCCCGAGCCGGTGGGGCCGGTGACCAGCACCAGGCCCTTGGGCAGCTTGCACAGCTCCGTGAGGATGGGCGGCATGCCCAGCTCCTCAAGGCTCAGCACCTTCTCGGGGATGGTGCGGAAGGCGGCGGCGATGCCCCGGCTCTGGTTGTAGAAGTTCACGCGGTAGCGCGAGATGCCCGGCACGGCGTAGGCGAAGTCCACGTCGCCGGTCTCCTCGAATTCCTTGATCTTGGGTTCGGGAGTGATCTCGAAGAGCAGCTTCTTGAGCTCCTCATGCTCCAGCATCTTGAACTTCACCCGCTGGAGCGAGCCGTGCAGCCGGATCACCGGCTGGGACCCGCTGGAGAGGTGCAGGTCCGACGCGCCGAGCTCGTGCATCATGGAAAAGAAGGCGTCTATTTGGGCCATGGTGACTCCGCGTACGGTTCTGGGCGCATGGCCCGTTGGGGAGCCGGGGCGGCGGGAGCCGGGCGGGGCTTCGCGCCGCAGCCGCCCCACCTGTCTAACGGCGGCGGCGCGCCGCGTCCACTGGGAGTTGCCCGGCCGGGGCGCGAACAGGCGTTGAAGGTGTGGGCCAATACCAGTCTGTAGTCGGGGGGCATGGTGGTTGCGATGGGCAAGGAGCTATTCCGCTGGCCCACGTTCAGGGCATGCTGCTCGTGGCCAAGCGGGGGCTCTATCAATGCAACTGCGCACGGTAAGGAATTCGACAATCCGTGACGGTTTTATCGGAGACCGTCAGGCAGAGCAGCCCGGAAACTTTGCGGACAGGCCCTGATTCGTGATCGCCGCTGGGTCCTGGCATGTTGCCAGCCCCATGACGCCGGACCCGCACACCGGTCACAAGGGGTTGGAATATCACCTCGACACACTGAAACCTGCATTGAAAACGCATCTGGACACTTGACTTTTCCCTATGAGTCGCCACAGATGGGGCAAAACAACAGGCGAGATAAATTGGAGCACTCGGCAGTGGATTCTACGTCTCAAGCATCTTCCACCGAAAAGCTCCTGGACTTGATCCGGGGTACGGGAAAGAAGGGAGGCCAAGAGGGTACGCCCCCGCCGCAGCCGTTGCCCGCCAAATCCCGCTGGGGCTTTTCCTGGCCCCAAAAGGGCGGGCTCGCTCCCGCCTCGGGCTCCAAGAACATGCGCGTCGGCGTGGAAATGACCGGGGAGGAGTTCCGCCTAGTCAAGCTCTCGCTGTCGTCCGGGCGTCCGCGCTCCCTTGAATTCAAGACCGTGCCCATCCCCGAACAGGGCCCGGACGCGCCTGAGCTCTCACTCGTGCTGCGCCTGGCCCTCAAGGACTTCCTGGGCAAGGCCGACGCCGACATCTGGGCCATGGTGCCGGGAGAAAGCGCCGACCTGCAGTTTTTGCAGGTGCCCAAGGCGGCCAAGAAGCAGATCTCCAACACCATTTATTGGACCGCCAAGAAAGAGGCCTCCTTCGACGACGCGGACGTGGTCTTCGACTACGAGGTGCAGGGCGAAGTCATGGAGAAGGGCGCGCCCAAACTCTCCTTGATGGCCTACACCGTCAAGCGCGAGGAATTCGAGAAGCTCAGGAACCTCTTTTTGCAGGCGGGCTACCCCCTTGCCGGCATCACCCTGCCTTCCATCGCCATGCGCGGCCTGCTGCGCGGGGGGTGGGTGCAGGGCGGCGGCCAGACCAGGGCCTGCCTGCACCTGGGGAGCGAGTTCTCCCGGCTGGAGATATTCAGCGGCGGCGCGCTGCAGTTCGTGCGGGTGCTCAAGGGCGGCCTGGCGGCCATGGCCCAGGCCCTCTCCGAATCCTCGAAGGAGTACACGCCCCCCGCGCCCCCCGGGGGCGAGCCCGGGGCTTTCGGCGGCGGCGAAGAGCCGGAGCTGACCTTCGTGCAGGCCGGGGGCGAGCCGTCCTTCTCCGTGCAAGCCGCCAGCATGCTCGAACCCATGGGGACGGGGCTCCTGGCCGAGCCGGCCAAGCCCAAGGGCCTCACCGTGGCCGAGGCGCGCCTGCTGCTGGAGAACATGGCCGCAGGCTCCGAAGCCCTGCCGCAGGGCCACCCCGGGCGCGACATACCCAGCCGGGACGTGCTGGAGATGCTCAAGCCCGCCTGGGAACGCCTGCTGCGCCAGGTGCAGATGACTTTCTCCCACCATGCGGTGACTCTGGGCAACGAGCAGGTGGGCGGCCTGCTGCTCTCCGGCCCATTGGGCGCGTGGCCGGGCCTGCTGGAGCATATTTCCGAGAAGCTCGGCGTGCCCTGCGAACACCTGGACCCCCTGGCCCCGGACAACCTGGGCAGGCTCCAGATCATGGGCTCCGCCCTCGCCCTGGACGAGCGCCTGCCCTACAGCATTGTCCTCGGCCTCACGGGCGCGGTGCGCGGGGCCTGCAACCTCCTCTACACCTACAAGCAGAAGGAAGAGGAGGACCGGGTCGCCGGGCTCAACCGCATGGTGGCCCTGGCCTGGCTCGGCGTGGCCGTCTGCGTGCTGGGCTTCTTCGTCTGGCAGCAGTCCCAGGCCTACTTCAAAGGCCAGGAACTCAGGGGGCTGGAGAGCCGCCTCAACGAGTACCAGCCCCTGGTGGACATGCCCCTGCTGCTTGCCACCGGCGCCAAGGTGCGCGCCTCGGTGGAGAACATGCGTGCCTTCGCCGGGCGCAACCTTGGTTCGGCGCTGCTCAAGGACGTGACGGGCCTGACCCCGGAGAATGTCCGCCTCTATTCCGTATCGCTTGACCTCGGCACGGCGGAGGAGCAGCCCAAGCCCGTACAGCCGGGGCAGCCAACGCCGCCGGCCAGGCCCGGCCCGGGCAAGAATCAGCGCGAGGAGCTCAACACCCTGACCCTGGAAGGGTACGTCAAGGGTGACAGCCAGATTCTCGAATCGCTGCTCTCGGCGTACCTGGTGCGGCTGCGCACGTCCCCGCTGTTGGGCGAGCCCTCGGTGACCAAGCGCAGCCTGGAGGTGACCTCCACCGGCGAGGACATGCTCCGTTTCACCCTGACCTGCCAGGTGAGGCGTTAGATGGCATCCGGCACCAGCTTCGGCAATCTGCCGCCCAAGACGGCCCTGTACCTGCTCATCGGCACGGGTGTGCTGGTGCTCTTCGTGCTCGTGGGAATCGTGCCCATGCACAACAAGCTCCGGGAGCTCGACACCCAGATGCAGCAGACCCGCTTCCGCATCGACGAGCAAGGCGCGCTGCATCCCATCTATATGAAGATGCTGGACATCGCCAAAGCCGGCGGCGCGACCGCCCCCAAACTGCCCGCCAAGAAGGGCCTGGGGCAGACCGAAGTCTCGGAACTGACGGACACCCTGGCCCAGGTCATCGTCAAGTCCGGCCTGGAGGTGCAGACCGTGACCCCGGACCCGGCGTCGCTGGGCAAGGGCTCCAAGTTCCTGGCCGTGAACATCCACGTGCGCGGCTCCATGGATAAAATCAGGGACTTCCTGGGGGAACTGGCCGTGATGCCAAGCTACGAGAACCTCGAGTCGCTGAAGCTGCAGCCCGGCAGCGGCGCCAGGGACTGCACCATCAGGATCTGGCTGGCGGCGGAGTAGGCATGGACATCTCAAAGCGCGAAAAAATCCTGCTCGCGGTCATGGGCTCGGCCATTGTGCTGGCCGCGGTCTACCTGTTCTGGCCGTCGTCCACGCCGCCCCCCTCGGTGATGACCCCGCAGCAGTTGGCCGAATCCAAGAAGGCGGGGGATACCCAGTTGCAGGCCCTGGAGAAGATCCAGCTTTCCGAGCGGGAGATTCAGGCCGTCAAGAGCGCCCAGCAGCCCTGGCCCCGCGACCCGCTGGCGGTGCGCCCCCCCGACCCCGAAGCCCAGGTGGACCGCGACAAGTTTCAGTACACCGGGTTCGTGCGCGTGGGGCAGTTGGCGCTTGCAGTCATCAACGGGCGCGAATACCAGACCGGCGAACAGCTTGAGAGCGGCGGCTTCGAAGTCGTGGAGATCACCCCCGAGGCGGTGGTGCTCCAGGGCATCGTCCGCAAGAACAAGGTGCGCATCCCCTACCAGGACCCCAGCTTCTTCATGGGGCGGTAGGGCGGGCGCGGCCGAATGCGCCAAGGAGTGCGAATGAAAGATATACGCCCGGGTTCGGTCATCCTCCGTCTGGCGCTTGTTTTCCTGCTGGTGGCCATGGCCTCCTGCGCCAAGAACAAGGAGAAGGACCCCCTCATCGAGAAGTGGCAGAAGCTGGCCGACGAAACCAAGGACAAGACCTACACCCCCGAAAAGCAGAAGGTCGACTTCTCCCAGTTGCAGGTCAAGCCCGAGGAGAAGCTTTCCGCCGCCAAGCCCCCGCGCAACCTGCCCACCATGCGGGTCTCGCTCAACTTCTACAATACAGACCTCCAGGCCGTGCTGCGCTCCATGGCCCGCATCGCCAACCAGAACATCATCCTCTCGGCCTCTCTCCAGGCCCCGGAGAGCCAGGGCAAGTACAAGGTCAACCTCAACGTCAGCGACACCCCCTGGGACCAGGCCTTCACCTCCATCCTCAACGCCAACGGCCTCTCCCACGACTGGGACGGCGAGATCCTGCGCGTGATGACCCTGGAGGACATGAAGAACCAGAACGCCATGAAGAAGGCCATCGAGGACAAGCTGGCCCAGAACGAGAAGCTCAAGACGGTGGAGCCCATGGTCACCGCCAAGGTGCAGGTCAACTACGCGGACGTCACCGAGCTCGAGAAGACGCTCAAGGGCTATCTGGCCAAGTCCAGCGCCGGTGGCGGCGGGAGCGATGCGGGCGCTGCCGCAGGTGGTCTCCCCGGCGGCGCGGGGGGCGGAACCTCAAGCGGCGGCGAGGAAATGCTCGGCAAAATCAAAGGCATGGTGGTGGCGGACAAGCACTCCAGCTCCATCATCATCCAGGCCTCGCGCGAACACTGCGAGATGCTCGTGAAGCTTGTGGAGAAGCTCGACGAGCCCAGGCTCCAGGTGCACCTCAAGGCCTTCATCGTGGAGGCCACCCGGGATTCGCTCTTCGACCTGGGCTTCCAGTGGGGCGGGTTCTTCCGCGCCTCGGGCATGGACGGCAACCGGGCCTTCGTCCTTTCCGGCAACAACACCGAGGTCGACAGGGATGGCGTCCGGACCGCAACCCCTATTTACGGGCTTGGGCCCCAAAGCATGGGTTACGCCTTCAACTATCCGGCCGCCATCACCCCGTCGGGCACGGGCCTCGGCGCTTCGGGCACGGCGCTGAACTTCGTGTGGGGCATGGCCAACGGCAACATCCTGCAGATGCAGCTGACCGCCCTGGCCAGGGAGGGCAAGCTCAACATCGTCTCCGAGCCCTCCCTGACCACCCTGGACAACGCCATGGCCTTCACCGAGAACGGCGAGAGGATTCCCTACGTCTCCGTCTCCCAGAACGGCACCAACGTGCAGTTCATCGACGCGGTGCTGCGCCTGGAGATGACCCCCCACGTCATCGACGGCAAGAACCTGCGCATGAAGCTCATCATCAAGAACGACGAGGTGGTCACGGACCAGAGCCAGTGGGTGCAGGGCAACCCGCCCATCCGCAAGAAGGAGACCAACACCACCCTGATCGTGGAGGACGGGGCCACCATCATCATCTCCGGCCTGGCCAAGAACACCCGCAGCAAGGGCGAGCAGGGCCTGCCGGGGCTGAAGGACATCCCCGTGGCGGGTTACCTCTTCAAGGAATCGACCAAGCAGAACTCCAAGCAGGACATCCTGGTGTTCATCACGCCCACGATCCTCAAAACGCCCGAGACCCATCCCGCCCAGGCCCAGGGCGCTTCCAGCGGCCCCGCCCCGCAGGTGCCCGCTCCCAGGCCCGCCCCCGGGGCCGCGCCGGACAGGCAGCCCGTGCCGCTGGGGCTGCCCTCCACCACGCCGCAGGCCGGGAGGATCGGCGGCTAGATGCGCTACTTCGAACTGTTGAACCTCCGGCGGGAGCCTTTTTCCAACTCGCCGGACCCGGATCTGTTCTACAACGCGCCGCAGCACAAGGAGTGCCTCCAGGCCCTGGAGATCGCCCTGCGGCTCAAGCGCGGCCTGTGCGTCGTCACAGGCCACGTGGGCACGGGCAAGACCACCCTGTGCCGCCAGCTCATCCGCATGCTGGGCAGCCGCCAGGGCGTGGTGACGCACCTGGTGCTGGACCCGTCCTACTCAGATGCGCGCGAGTTCCTGATCCACCTAGCCGGGTTCTTCGGGCTGGAGGAGGCCCGGGCCGCCCAGGCCAGCGATCTGCAGCTGCGCGAGCACCTCAAGAGCGCCCTGTGGACCCTGGCCGTGGAGCAGGACAGGCTGGTGGCCCTCATCGTGGACGAGGGCCAGAAGATCTCGCTGGAATGCCTGGAGATCCTGCGCGAGCTGCTCAACTTCGAGACCAACGAGCACAAGCTGCTGCAGATCGTGATCTTCGCGCAGCTCGAATTCGAGCCCATCCTGGAGTCCAAGGCCAACCTGGCGGACAGGGTGAACATGCGCTTCCGCCTGGGGCCGCTGGATTTCCGCTCCACCCGTGACCTGATCCAGGCCCGGCTGGCCATGTGCGCCAAGGACATCTCGCCCGAGGGGCTGTTCACCTTTGGGGCCTTCGTGGCGGTCTACCTGGCCACGGACGGCTTCCCCCGCCAGATCCTGCAGTTGTGCCACCAGGCCCTGCTGGCCGTCATCATCAAGGAGAAACCCCGCGTCACCTGGGGGGTGGTGCGCAGTTGCATGCGCTGGCGCACCCTGGGGCTGCCCAGGCGCAGGCGCTGGCCGCGCCTGCTGGGGGCGGGCGTCCTGCTGCTGGCGGTTGTGGCGGGCTGGGCCTATTTCGGTGGTGCGCCCCTGGAGTTACGCCGCCTGGGGATCATGCTGCCGGAGCTTTCGATGCCGAAGCTCACCATGCCGCAGATTGCCATGCCGGATGTGGGCTCATGGTTCAAAAAAGGGCAGGGCGGCGAGCCTGGCCAGACGCCCGCAACTCTCCCCGGTGCCACCTTCGGAGCCGCGCCTTCCTCGAAGCCCGCTCCCGGGCAGGCCCAAGCGACGGACCCCGCCGCCCAGCAAGGGCGGGAGCAGGCGGCCCAGCCCCCGGCCGAGCCGCAGAACGCGCCCCCGGCCCAGCAGCGCCAGGCCGCCCCGGTGGTCGTAACCGCAATCGACCCCTCGGCTGGCGGGGCGCCCGTGCCCGCGGAGCCTGCCGAGGCCACCGATCCGGTGGCCCAACGCCCCTCGGGCCCCATGCAGTTCAACGGAGTGCGCGCCACCCTGCTCGAAGGCGCGGACAGGATCGAAATTGTCGGCGACAGGCCGGTGGAGCGCTTCGAGATCAGCTTCAAGGCCCATCCCGCCCGCTTCGTGCTGGACATCCCCGGCCTTTGGGAGCGCCGGGCGGACCGCGAGATGCAGGTGGGGTCGGCGCGGGTTGACAAAGTGCGCAGCGCTGTCCATCCTGATAAGCTGAGGATCGCGATCTACCTCCAGGACGCCTCGGCCGGCGCATCCGCGCCCCAGGTTGAAAAGACCCCTACCGGACTCAGAGTAGTCCTGAAATAACCACATGCCAACTTTCTCCTATCAGGCGCAGAGCGAAACCGGACAGACCGTCCGTGGAACGCTGGAAGCCGAAACCATGGACCAGGCCCAGCGCAAGCTGCTGGCCTTGGGCTACATCCCTGTTTCCCTGGTGCGGGGAAACACCAGCGGCGGGCTGGCTGGCAAGATTGACGAAATGCTTGTCGACATGTCCGGTGTTCCCACCAAGGACGTCATTCTCTTCACCAAGCAGTTGAGAACGATGATCCAGGCGGGCCTCTCCCTGCTGGAGATCCTGCGCATCCTCGAAGAGCAGACCGAGAACAAGAAGCTCAAGCGCATCTGCGCCGAGATGAACGCGAGCATCAAGCAGGGGAAAACCCTGTTCGAGGCCTTTTCGGAGCACCCCAAGGTGTTCTCCGGGCTGTACCGCAACATGATCAAGGCTGGCGAGGAGTCCGGCACCCTGCCCGAGGTGCTGCACAGGCTGATCTACCTCATCGAGCACGAGCGCAAGGTCAAGTCGGACATCAAGTCCGCCTTGCAGTATCCCATCACGGTGGTCGTCGTTCTCGGGTTGGCGTTCTATGTGCTGCTGACCTTTGTCATCCCGAAATTCGTGGAGATTTTCGCCAAGGCAAAAATCGAGATGCCCTGGCCCACGATGGTTGCGATCAACCTGTATAAATTTTTCTCCGAATACGGTTATTATTTGCTTGTCGGCGTGATCGTGGGCGTGATCCTCTTCATCAGGTTCCTCAAGACGGAACGCGGCAGGCTCATGTGGGACAGGTTCTGGTTGACGGTCCCCATCTTCGGGCCTTTGTTCACCAAGGCGGCAATGGCCCGTTTCGCCGCGATCTTCTCCATTTTGCAGGCCAGCGGCGTGTCCGTACTGACGATCCTGGACATTCTGGGCGGCACCATCGGCAACTCGGCCATCGCCCTGGAGTTCGCCCAGATCAAAGCCCAGCTCAAGGAGGGGCGCGGGCTGGCCCCGCCTTTCCGGCACACCAAGCACTTCACGCCCATGGTCATCAACATGGTCTCCGTAGGCGAGGAGTCGGGCAACCTGGAGGAAATGCTTCAGGCCGTGGCCAACCATTACGACGACGAGGTGGCGTATGCCGTCGCGAGCCTGTCGGCTGCCATCAACCCCATATTGATCCTCGGGCTGGCCGGGGTGGTGGGCTTTTTCGCCCTCGCCATCTATCTGCCCATGTGGGACATGACCAAGATGGTGAAATAGATGTTCCAGCGAATCCGCGTGGACATATCCCTCGGGGTCCTGATCCCGTTCATTCTCGGCGGGGTGGCGGTCCTGTGCGTTCTCGGCACCTTCGCCGCCAGGGGCACCAGCCTCCTGCCCGAGCTTTCTTCGTTGCAATTCAGCTATCTCATGGCGGCCGTGACCGGGGGAGTGGTGTTCGGCCTGGCCATGCTGCTGGGGCGCTTGGTGCTGCGGCCTGTGAAGCAATTCCTGGACAGGGCGAAGAACCTGCCCATGCTCAAGGAATCCGCTGAGAAGATGGAGAGCGCGAGGGGCGCGGAGATCGAGGCGCTTGGCCAGATGTTCGAGCATGTCACCCAGGTTCTGGGCAGCCTGGACGCCAAGGCCATGTTCCCGGAGGTCATCGGCGAGAGCCACGCCGTGCGCGGGGTTCTGGCCCAGGTGGCTAAGGTCGCGCCTTCCGAGGCCACAGTGCTGCTCACGGGCGAATCCGGCACCGGCAAGGACCTTTTCGCCAATACCATTCACGCCCATTCCAAACGCAAGGACAAGCCTTTCGTGGCTGTGAACTGCGCGGCAATCCCTCCGGGGCTCATGGAGAGCGAACTGTTCGGCCATGAGAAGGGGGCCTTCACCGGGGCTGTCGCGGCCAAGAAAGGCAAGTTCGAGCAGGCCAGCGGCGGGACCCTCTTCCTCGACGAAATCGGTGACATGCCCATCGAGACCCAGGCCAAGATCCTGCGGGCCCTTGAGAACGGGGAAGCCGAACGCGTGGGCGGGAGCAAGCCCGTGCGCTTCAACGTGCGCCTGGTGGCCGCCACCAACAAGAACCTGCAGGAAATGATCGGCAAGAACGAGTTCCGGGAGGACCTCTACCACAGGCTCAACGTCTTCCCGCTGCAACTCCCCCCGTTGCGGGTACGCCCTGCGGACATCCCCCTGCTGGCCACGTATTTCCTGGAGCGCTTCGGCCCCGGCTTGAGCATCTCCACGGAGGCCCTGCAGTTGCTGATGGCCTATGCCTGGCCGGGCAACGTGCGCGAGTTGCGCAACACCCTGGAGCGCGCGGTCGTTCTGGCAGGGGAGCATGGCGAAGTGCTGGCCGAGCATCTGCCAACCCAGGTCCGCCTGACCAACGCTG
>JBKICO010000402.1:0-2863 GCA_046567065.1 Acidobacteriota bacterium | reverse complement strand
CCGGCGATGTCGTTGAAGGCCATGGCGCGCATGCCCCCGGCCTTCCAGAAGTCGGTGCCCATGTGGGAGGAGATGGCCGCCGAGGCCCCGTTGCCCACGAACATGAGCTTGCCCCCGGCGGCGGTGCGCTCAACGATCCAGGCGGCGGCGGCCTCAATGCCCTCCTCCAGGGGGAGGGTCCGGCCCGAGGCGTCGGTGTAGACAATCTCGCGGGTCAGGGTGCGCAGGGTGTCGTAGAAGGCGGCTGCGGAAGATTTCATGTCAGACTCCTTAAACCGCCGGGCGCGGCTTGCGGGACTTGAGCCCGTACCAGGCCAGGGTGGAGGCGAGGATGAAGGCCATGGATATCAGCAGCATCCTGGCCACCTGCATGGCGCTCTCGTGGTAGAGCAGGGCCAGGGCCGCGAAGAGGGCCACGCCCGCGCCCTGCAGCCACATGAAGCCGAACTCGCCCCGGGCCTGGGAATAGACGAAGAACACGTTTGCCGTGGCCAGCATGGCCATGGCCACGGCGATCACGGCCAGCAACGGCCCGGCGGCCTCATACTGCGCGCCGAAGAGCAGCGTGACCACCAGCTTGGAGGCCAGGAAGCAGACCAGGGCGTAGCCGCCGCCCAGCAGCAGGGTCATGCCCGTGGAGGTCCAGAGGCTCTTGTTGTCCTCCTGGCCACGCGCCTTGGCCGTGGCGGCCTCGGTGAAGAGCACGCTCACCAGCACGGAGGGGCCGAAGAAGGCTATGCGCCCCAGGATGGCCGCAGTGGCGTAGAGCCCGGCCTCGGAGCCGGGGCAGAAGTGGCGCACCAGGATGAGGTCCAGGTTGTTCAGGCACATGCCCACCACGGAGCTGACCACCATGCCCAGGGCGTAGCGGCCCGCCTCGCGGTGGAAGCCCGGGGGCAGCGGCGTTGCGGGCACGCGCAGCAGGTCCTTGAGGAAGAACATGGCCAGGGCCGTCTGGGCGGCCGCGCCGATCAGGCCGCAGAGCACCGCGCCGGAGACGCCCCAGCCCAGCGCCGTGAGCAGCCCCAGGCTGGCCACGAAGCGCAGGCAGGCGTTGCTGGCCCCGGAAACCCCGTAGCCCGTGAAGCGCTGCATCCCCTGGAGCATGCCCCAGGGTACCGGCATGAGCAGCAGCACCACCAGCATGCCCACGGAGACGTACACTGGCCCCATCTCGGTGAAGTGCAGGAAGTCCCGCATGAGGGGCGCGGCCAGCACCCCGAGCACGGCCACCACCACGGCGGCGGCGAGCGCGAACTTGGCGGCGTGGTTGAACAGCCCGCGCACCCGGCCCATGCCCTCCAGCGCGAACCCGGCCGTGAAGCGGGCCATGATAAGCGGCACGATGGCCATGGGCGCGGCGATGATGGAGAGCATGGAGTTGAGCGCGTTGAAGCTGCCGAACTCGTCGGGCGTCATGGCCCGTCCCGCTGTGAGCTGGAACAGGTAGTTGAACACGTTGCCCGAGTTCATGAGCACGAGGATGATGAAGTTCTGTTGCAGGAAACGTTTCACGAAGCTCCCCCGGAGCGAGAAGGACTGGATGAGTACGGCCCGAGCAGCGCCGCGATGAAGAGCCACAGGCCGCACAGGCCCAGCAGTTCGGACACGGGCGCCAGCCCGGCCAGGCGGATGAGCGCGGCCAGGGCCGACGAGGCAAGGAAGCCGGTGCAATAATGAATCCCGGAGGTGCTGGCAAGGCGCGGCCAGCGCCGGGCCAGGGCCGGGCGGCAGGCCCGCCAGAGCGGCACCGCCAGGGTGGAGCCCAGCATGCCCACGCCTTGCGCCAGCTTGGGGCCGCCCGCCACAGCGGCGGCCAGGCACAGCGCGGAGAGCAGCAGCCACGGGCGCAGGGAGGCGCGGCCAGCGGGCGGGCCGTCGAGCCAGCGCCGAACGCCCTCGAGACCAGCGGAAAGCAGCCCCTTGCGGGCCGCCCACAAGGCCAGCCCGGCCACGGGCAGCAGGGCCAGGGCGAAGAAAAGCTTGCCGCTCCGCCCGGGCGCCGAGCCGCCGCCGGATTCCGGGGCGCGGGCCAGGGTGGAGAGCTCGGGGCCGGACGCGTCGGCCAGCATCAGGGCCTCCACCTCCAGCCAGGGGTTGCGCACGAAGCGCAGCGGCCCGGAAGCCGGGGAGAGCCCGGCCTTGCCCATGGGCAGCCACACGGCCGAGGCGGCCATGTCCGCCGCACGGGGGGCGTCCAGACCGTCCAGCCCGCGCGGGGCTCCTGCCAGGTCAAACAGGGGCTCGCCGCCCAGCACCTGGGGCCAGGTGGCCAGGCGCTGCCCGGAAAGGATCGCGCCGGAGCACTTCCAGCCGCCGCCCTGAACTCCGCGAGGAGCCCCGCCGCTCAGGGAGACGCTCACGGAAGGCCACGCCTCGGGTGCTTGCGGCCCCAACAGCGCGGGCAGATAGAGCGCCAGGCGCGACGCGGGCGAAGCCAGCGGCACCGAGGCCTTCTTGCCGCCGAAGAACAGCTCCAGCTTGGGCGCGGGGTCGTTCACGGTCCAGGGCGGAACGCTGACATCCAGCGCCAGCCACTGCGGGGCGAACACCGGGCCGGAGAGCCCCAGGCGCACCGAGCCGTCCGGCTGCGCGCTCAATGCGGGCTCCAGGGCCTCGTCGAAAAGGTAGCGGGCCTCGAACAGGCCCTCGTGGGGCGCGGCGTCCGCCTGGGCGTGCAGGGCGGCACGGCGCAAGGTGAAGCCGAACTCCCGCCCGCCAGGCATGCCCGCGCCGGTGAAAATCATGCGCACGCCCTCGACCTTGGGCGGCAGTTCGGGGAACACCGCCGGGAAGCCGGGCTTCACGGCCACGCGCACGCTGCGTCCGCCGCCCCAGGCCTCGGCCTCCACCCCGGCCAACC
>JBKICO010000401.1:0-7644 GCA_046567065.1 Acidobacteriota bacterium | reverse complement strand
ACGCGTAGCAATATGGGAGTCGAGAGGGAGGACCTCCCTCTCGCGGGGTCCAGGGGCGGCGCCCCTGGTCGCCGGAGGCATCCTCAATCTCCCGCCTCTTAGCCCTGCTTGAGGGCGTCCAGGTCGGCCCGGATGGCCGCGCTGACCTTTTCGGCGAAGGCGAGGGCGATCTTCTGGGCGTCTTCCAGGCTGCCGAACTTGTCCTTGAGGCTGCGCTGCCCCACCTGGACCTTCCAGCCCGCCGGGGTCAGCCTGTCATAGACCACGGTGACCAGCAGGGCCTTGCCCAGGCTCATGTAGTAGGTCGAATCGTCGTGCTTGGTCCATTCGGGGGCCATGGTCGACTCCTTGGCAACGTGTGCGCCCGTGGGTAGCACGCCCCTGGGCGAATGGCTACCCGCACCGCCCTGCACGGGCCAGTCGCCCCCTTCGTGGAGGGCGCGGCCTAGTACAGGCGCGCGCTTTCGGGTTCGGCGGCCGCCTGGGAGAGGGCCCTGGTGGAGAGCTTCATGACGCCCATGTCCGCGAAGGTGGTGGCCTGGCGCAGCACGATGGAGTCCTTCTCGGTCACGGTGAAGGCCTGGCCCAGGGTCACGGGCGTATTCGAGGCGAAAACCTGCACCATGGCGGCCGGGCCGTTGCCCTGCACATCGGCCAGGGTGTAGCGCCCCGGGGCCAGTTGCAGCGGCTTGTCGGGCGACCAGGGCACGGTGAGGGCCTTGCCGTCCTGGGTGGTGAGCACGAGGGAGTGCACCACGCGGGGCTTGAGCACGATGGTGAACTTGTCCTTGGCCTGGGCCGCGGGCAATCCGGGGGTTTCGCGCACCACCTCGCAGACCACCTCGCCGCCCGGCCGTGGCGCGAGGAACTTGGGGATGAAGCTCTTGGGGTCCAGGATGATCTCCTGCCCGGCGTCCTGCCCGTCGTTCTTGCCTACGCGGCTCACATAGCCCTTGAGGTTGAGCACCTCGTCCTTCTTGCTGCCCCAAACACCTTCCAGCACCAACTGGTCGCCCTGCACGGCCTCCAGCGTGCCGCCAGCGGGCACGTGCACCAGCTTGCCGCCCAGCCAGCACACGAACCTGGCCGGCGCGGACTGCTCCGGCGCGGGCCAGGAGCCGGTCCATTGCAGGGTGGCCTTGGCCAGCACCTGGCCGTCGGAGCGCACGTCCAGGGTCTGGAAGGGGGCCAGGGGCAGGCGCGGGGCCTTGGCCAGGTTGAAGCCCGGCCTGTCGGAGGCGAACACGGCGGTCACGGGGCTCAGGCCCGCATGATCCTGCGCGGGCTCGCAGCGCACGTCCAGGGTGGAGCCGGGGGCCAGGCTCAGGGCGGGCTTGCGGGCGTCGAGCTCGCGGCCGTTGACCAGGATCTTCAGGTCGCGCGGGGGGTAGGCCTTGAGGTCCTGCGGGCGGGGCTCCGGGGCGTCCACCTCGACGCCGAACTGGCGCAGGAAGAGCACTGTGCCCTTGAGCTGGGCCGAGACCTTCCAGCCCAGGTCCGTGATGTTCTTGCTGACCTCCAGGGCCACGGCCGGGATGCCCACGCGGGAGAGGGCGTAATAGGTGAGGGACTTGCGCTGCTCCAGGTATTTGGAGCGGTCGTTGAAGGTGTCCATGTTGAAGAGCTGGAAGTGGTATTCCTTGGGGGAGACGCCTTCGTTGAGCCTGGCCAACACCTGCCTGGCCGCGCGCTCCAGGTTGGCCACGTTCTTGTAGCCCACGGCGTCGATGATCGCGGACTGGCCATAGCGGTTCGGGCCGCGCAGGTCCGAGACCTTGACAGGGTTGTAGAAGCCCGAGCCCTCGTGCAGGTGGATGAGCGCCTGGCTCTGTGAGACCAGGAAGCGGATCAGGCGGGCGAGGCGGTCCTCGTAGAATTCGTTGTAGTCCTGGTCGAAGCGGCGGTTGAGGTCCACGTTGATGGCGCGCCTGCGCTCGTGGATGGAGGGCGGGTTGGCCCTGGGCACCACGATGACGGTGCCCTTGCGCACCTTGGCCCTGGTGAGCAGTTGCGCCGTGAGGAAGCCGCCCGTCTCGTCGCCCTGGATGCCGCCCTGTACGAACACGGTGGGGCCGGGCTTTTCGCCGCGCAGGAAGTGCACGTCCAGGGCGTACTGGGTGCCGGGGAAGAAGGTGACGACCTCGGCCCAGGCCGGCGAGGAAAGGATCAGAACAAGGATCAGCGCAAGGCTACTGCGTTTGAGCAAGGGGATAGGTCTCACTGAATATTGTTTTGCCCGTGCCGTTGGAGAGCACCAGCCTGAACCCGAAGACCTGGGCCGGGTCCAGCCCCTGGGGCAGGGGGGCCTGCACGGACACCTGCTTGAAACGCTGGATGTTGAAGGCCAGTTCGTCCTTGCCGGGCTGCACGGGGAAGACCGCGCCTTCGCGGCTGATGGCCAGCAACTGCCCGCCTCCGGCCTGGGGCTGGGGCATCAGGTTGGAGAGGTCGAACCCGGCCTGGATGCCCTTGGCGTCCGCCTTGGCCCGGAAGTTCTCAATGGCCACCTGGCCCAGGTCCACGCGGCCCATGATGTCCGCCAGGTCGAAGCCCGCGGGCTTCTCGGGCGCGGGTGCGGGTGCGGGGGCGTTCTTGCCCTGGTCCTTGCCGGTTTTGGCGGCCTGCGGCGCGGGTTGGGCGGGCTGGCTCCTGGCGGCGGCGTTGTCGATGCCCAGGCCCGCCAGCAGTTGGGCGAGCTCGGTGGGGTCGGAGGTCTGCAGGAGCTTTTCGATGTTCTGCAGGCGCTCCAGCTTGAGCAGCGTCTCGGAGAGGCGCTTCTCCACATCGCGCTTGGCGGTCTGCACCTCCTGGGTGCGCCGCCAGAACTCGGCCGCGCCGAAAAGCCCGCCCGCGGCGATCAACAGCAGAAGCACCAGGAGGTAAGTGAAGGCGCGGATCCAACCCGCACGCAGCCTGAGCCTCCTGGCCGGTTCCTGGTCACGGAACCAGATTATGTTGATCTTGCCGCCTTGAGCCATGCTACATCTTGCTCCAGTCCTCTTCGAGGATGGCCCAGCCGTTGCCAACGGGGCCAAGAACCAGCTTCTTGCGGCCCTTGTCCGAGTTGCCGTCCTTGCTGGCGTATTCCTGCACGAACTCGAGCTGCACGCCGTCCTGGGTGAGGCTCATCTTCATGTCGCGCAGGGCCACCTTCTTGGGGGCCTTGTTACCGTTCCAGAGCTGCTGTTTCTGCTCCCGGATGGCGGACTTGCCCCTGCGGTCGCCCTGCACGGCGTTGTCGGCGTAGTACTGCATGTAGTCGGCCACCTTGCCGCGCTCCCAGGCCTGGCGCCAGGCCTCCACCAGGGTGGTCACGTCGGGGCGCACGCGGGCCAGGTACTTGCTCTCGAGGCCCAGGCTCACTTCGTCGTAGTCCATGCCCACGATGACCATGCGGCCCTTGTCGTTGCGCTGCCAGTAGAGGCGCTTGATGCCCTCGCTACTGAGCGTGGGCGAGCGGTAGAGCTGCCCGAAGTAGGTCACCCAGTAGTCGGGGCCCTGCACGGCGCGCACGTCGTCGAGCAGAACGTGGATCCAGGGCAGCTTGGCGAAGAGCTGGCGCTTGTGACTGCGGAACTCGTCGAAGGGCTCGCCCTGGGCGATGGAGAACTTGGCCGCGTCGTGGAAGGCGAAGAAGTCCTCGGTCTTGCGGGACCAGGCCTTGGCCCACTCCAGGGTGGCGGCCACCACCTCCTGGGCGTCCTTGTTGGCGGCGGGGTTTTCCTTGGACCAGTGCACCGAGTTGGCGATGACCACTGGCAGCACGCGCTTGGTGAGCATGGGATCCAGGTCTTTTACGTCGCCGTTGTTCAAGGCCACGCAGCCCCGGCTCTCGTTGGGGGTGATGGGCCTGCCCCGGCCGTGGATCCAGATGCCGGAGCCCTTGCGGTTGTTGATGATGTCGATGGGGTTGGGATAGTTCAGCGTGAAGGCCAGGTCGCCGTAGAGGCCGAAATCCAGCCCGCTGTTGATCCGCTGCTTGATGAAGTAGACGCCCTCGGGGGTTTTGAGGTCCCCTTCGCGCCACTTGGTGCCCGGCTCCTGCCCGGTGGTGCAGGGAAGCTGCTTCACCGGCTGCAGCGGGCTCTTCTGCTCGAAGAACCAGAAGGTCTGGGAGGACTTGTCCACCGCCAGGAAGCGCTCGGGGCCATAGGGGTCGGCCTTGAGGTCGGCGGTCCAGCCGTCGTCGGCCCTGGCGATGCCGGAGAGCGTGAGCAGGAACAAGGCTGCCGCGATGCAGCCGGAGGTGATGGAACGTGCGTGTGGCAAGGCCACGGTCTTGCTCCTCCTTGAGTAGACGGTGGTCTGAAAGCTCCTCAGCTCCCCTTGGCGGCCACCAGGTCCGCCCGGGTGAAGATGGGCAGCAACTCGTACCCGGCGGCGGCCAGGTTCTCGCGGCCGCCTTCCTGGCGGTCCAGCACGGTGAGTACGGCCACGATGTCCAGGCCGGCGTCGCGCACGCGCTCGCAGGCCTTGAGCAGCGTCCCTCCGGTGGTGACCACATCCTCGAGCATGGCAACTTTCTGCCCGGGGGCGAAGTTGGCCAGGCCTTCAAGAAACTGGTTGGTGCCGTGCCCCTTGGACTGCTTGCGCACGATGAAGCCCGGCAAGGGCCGCTTGCGGATCCAGGAGACCACGGTGACGGAGCTGACCAGGGGGTCGGCGCCGAGGGTCATGCCCCCGACACCCTGGACATCCACCGAATCGAGCATATCGCAGAAGATGGACCCGATCAGGAACGAGCCTTCGGGGTGCAGCGCGGTGGGCTTGCAGTCGAAGTAGTAGTCGCTCTTGCGGCCGGACGTGAGGACAAAATCGCCCTCTCGATAAGACTTTTCCAGAATCAGTTGCGCGAGCCGACTTTTCACTATCCGAACACCCTTTTGAATATGAAATCCGTCTGTTTGAGGAAATTGGCGGGATTGAAGATTTCGTCGAGCCTTTTTTCCCCCAACTTGCTCACGATGGCCCTATCACGACGCACTTCGTCGGAAAAGAGCTTTTTTTCCGCCCAGCAGCGCATGGCCACGCCCTGCGTGAGCTCGTAGGCCTCCTGCCTGTCCATGCCGGCGTCCACCAGGGCGATGAGCACCGCCTGGGAGAAGAACAGCCCGTAGGAGCCCCAGAGGTTGCGCTCCATGTTCTCGGGGATGATGCGCAGGTTGGAGAGCAGGTTGGCAAGGCGGTGCAGCATGTAGTCCGCCAGGATGGTGGAGTCGGGCATGATCACGCGCTCCACCGAGGAGTGCGAGATGTCGCGCTCGTGCCACAGGGGCATGTTCTCCATGGAGGCCAGGCCGTTGGTGCGCAGCAAGCGGGAGAGCCCGGCCAGGTTCTCGGCCGAGATGGGGTTCTTCTTGTGGGGCATGGCCGAGGAGCCCTTCTGGCCCTTGCCGAAGCCTTCCTCAACCTCCAGCACCTCGGTGCGCTGCAGGTGCCGAAGCTCCACGCAGATGCGCTCGATGCCGCCGCCCAGGAGGCCCAGGGCCGTGAAGTACTCGGCGTGCCTGTCGCGCTGCACGATCTGGGTGGAGATGGGGTCGGGCGTGAGGCCCAAAAGCTCGCAGGTGACGGCCTCCACCTCGGGGGTCACGTAGGCGTAGGTGCCCACCGCGCCCGAAATCTTGCCGATAGCCACGCCCGCGACGGCCCTGGCGAAGCGCTCCCTGTGGCGGGAGAACTCGGCGTAGAACCCGGCCATCTTCAGGCCGAAGCTGGTGGGCTCGGCGTGGATTCCGTGGGTGCGGCCCATGCACAGCCTGTCCTTGTGGGTGTGGGCCATCTCCTTGAGCACGGAAAGCAGGCGGTCCATGCCTTCGAGGATCTTCTCGCCCGCGCGCTTGAGCAGCACGCCGTTGGCCGTGTCCACGATGTCGGAGCTGGTGCAGCCCAGGTGGATGAAGCGGGCCGAGGGGCCGACGATCTCCTCCACGCTGGTGAGGAAGGCGATGACGTCGTGGCGGGTGCGCTCCTCGATTTCGAGGATGCGCTCCACGTTGATGTCGGCCTTGTCGCGGATGGTGCGCATGTCCTCTTCGGGGATGCGCCCCAGCCTGTGCCAGGCTTCGCAGACGGCGATTTCCACTTCCAGCCAGACGCGGAACCTGTTCTCGAGGCTCCAGAGGCGGGCCATTTCCGGGCGAGAGTAGCGGTCGATCATGTGTGGGGGGGTGGGGGTATGCCCGCTTGCGCGGGGCGTATAAACAGGCAAGGCAGCCTAAGCTGCCTTGCTTACCAGCACTTTTCGTCAGTTGCCGGATGCGCAGGTCGCCCCGCAGCCGCCGGCGCAGGGCGAAGATTCCGATTTGGCCGCCGGTGCGGGTTCGCTGGCGGTCGCTTCAGTTTTTTTTTCACCCGGCTTGGAGTAGAGATCCGCATACCAGCCGCCCCCCTTCAAAACGAAGGACGTGCTGGAGATAAGGCGCTCGGCCTTGGCCCCGCAGACGGGGCAGGGCACTTGTCTTTCGGCGAAGTCCCTCTGCCATTCCTCGAAAGTCTGCTGGCATTCGTTGCAGCGGTATTCGTAGATAGGCATGGATTGCTCCTTGGAAAACAAAACGTAACAGCACCGGAGATAAGCAGCTCCGGCGCTATTGTCAAATATGGCAAACGCTCAGGCTAGGACTTCTTGGCGGCCTTGGCCTCGCGGATGCGCTCCTTGTTGCGCTCCTGACGGCGTTTGCGGCGGCGGTCCAGCTCTTTTTTGCGCTCGATCTTCTTGTGGGCCATGATGATTCCTCCTGGGCGATGCGAACTCGAAAGAAGCCCCCTATGCCAACGTTACGGTGCTGTCAACAATGAAGACTCTGAAGAGCGGAAAGGAAAGAAGGCAAGGGATAGCCTCCGGCGGCCAAAGGAACTTCGTTCCTTTGGAATCCTTTTCCGTTTCACGCCCGGTAGCGGCCCGGCGTGGCTGGTCCGGCGTCATTGAACGGTGAGGCTGACCAAATGTCCCTGGTCCCAGTGTGCCTGGCCAGGCGTTCCTGATTTGTCTGGCTGGACGGCGTGGCCAGCGCCTGACTGGGCTCCCGGGCCGGCTTGCCCGCTGCCGGGGTATGCGCTAGCGGAGAGTCATGAAATCCGAAGCCGAGAGGATAGTGGGGCTGTACCGCCGCCACGCCCGCGCCTGGGTTGAGGCCCGGGGCGACAGGCTGATCGAGACGCCGTGGCTGGACAGGTTCACCGCCCTGCTGCCCCAAAGCCCCGCCGTGCTCGATATCGGGTGCGGGCCGGGCGCGCCCATTGGGCGTTACCTGATCGAGCAGCGCTGCCGCCTGACCGGAGTGGACGCCGCCCCGGAGATGATCGCCCTGGCTCGGGGCCGCTTCCCGGAGCAAACCTGGCTCGTGGCGGACATGCGCTCGCTGGATCTCGGCCAGGCCTTTCAGGGCATCCTGGCATGGGACAGCTTTTTCCACCTGCACCAGGAGGACCAACGCCGCATGTTCCCCATCTTCAGGCGGCATGCTGCTCCGCGCGCGGCGCTCCTGTTCACCAGCGGGCCGTCGCACGGGGTGTCCATGGGCTACTTCCAGGGCGAGCCGCTCTACCACGCCAGCCTGGACGCCTCGGAATACCGCGCCCTGCTG
Source organism: Acidobacteriota bacterium (assembly GCA_046567065.1). Lineage (GTDB taxonomy): Bacteria > Desulfobacterota > Desulfovibrionia > Desulfovibrionales > Desulfovibrionaceae > Fundidesulfovibrio. Next base: position 55 of record JBKICO010000401.1, on the reverse strand, counting down.
GACGAGAACGGCTTCGATGTCCTGGAACACATGGTCGAGGACCCGGCCTGCGGCC
>JBKICO010000400.1:0-5052 GCA_046567065.1 Acidobacteriota bacterium | reverse complement strand
GAGCGGAGGCGATGTTCAAGGCCCTGCGCACCGGCCAGCCCGCGACCAGCGGGCGCGTGACCCTGGCCATCGACAAGGCCGACGTCAACGGCGTGCTGGTTTTCATCCCCATCTATGCCCGCAACGCTCCGCGGGAGACCCCCGAACAGCGCGAGGCCGCGCTGAAAGGCTTCGCCGTGGGCGTGTACCGCACGGCGGACCTGATGCTGCCCACCCTGCAGCACTTCCCTCTGACGGGGGTGGATGTGACCCTGCTGGACGCCAGCAGCCCGGGCCAGCCCGAGGTGATATTCTCGCAAGCGGAGGGCACCCCGCCCTGCCCCAAACCCTCCGCCCTCGGCCCCGCCTGCCTGAACAAAACCCTGCCCGTCGCCATGCCCGGCCGGGAATGGCAGCTGGTGCTGCACGCCGGGCCGCAATACCTGGCCGCCTACACCACCATGCGTCCCTGGTACGCCCTGGCGGCCTCCCTGGCCATCGCCCTGCTCTGGCTCTATACGGCCTCCCGGAACCGCAAACTGCTGACCCTGGCCCGGGCCCACGCCGAGGAGCGCGCCGGCACGGCCCTGCTTCTGAGCCAGCAATTGGACAAGGCCGCCCGGGCCGAACAGCAGGCCCGCGAGAACGAGGAGCGCCTGCGGGTCATACTCACCGGCATCAGGGCCGCCACCTTCACCCTCAGCCCGGACGGGTTCGCCATTCTGCACATGAACGAGGTGGCCGAGGATCTCTTCGACATACGCCGGAAGGACTGGGTCGGCCGCAACTACCGCGACCTGCTGGGCCGCAACCTGCGCACCCTGGACGACTCCGGCCCGCTGGGCGCCGACGGGCCGGACGGGCCCGCCATGGCCAGCGGCGAATTCGTGCTCCAGCGCCCGGACGGCCGCCTGATCCCCGTGGCCCGCACCATCCTTTCCACCGCTGTGGGCGCGAAGCGCTACATCTTCGAGGTGCTCTTCGACATCAGCGAGAAAAAGGCCCTGGAGCGCCGCCTGGGCCTGGCCCAGAAACTCGAATCCATCGGCCAGCTGGCCTCCGGCATCGCCCATGAGATCAACACGCCCATCCAGTACGTGAGCGGCAACCTGGGCTTTCTGCAGGATGCCTGCGTCAGCGTATCCTCCGTGGTGGAGCGGTTCCGGGCCTGCGTCGCGGCCCTCGGCGCGCAAGACCCTCAGAACCCCGAGCTTGCTGCGCTGCGCTCCGCCATGGACAAGGCCCAGTTCGACGACCTCCTGGCCGAGCTTCCCGGCTCCATAGCGGACTCCATCTCCGGGGTGGAGCGCGTGGCGGCGATCGTGGGGGCCATGAAGCGCTTCTCCCACCCGGACTCCGGGGGCAGGCGGCTGGTGGACGTGAACAAGGCCATCGAGTCCACCCTGACCATCACCCGCAACGAGTGGAAATACACCGCCGAGATGCACGCCGAACTTGCGCCGGACCTGCCGCTGGTGTTCTGCGCCCCGGGCGACTTCAACCAGGTGATCCTCAACATCGTGGTCAACGCGGCCCACGCCGTGGCCGAGAAGCAGCAGGGCCGCCAGGACAAGGGGCTCATCACCGTGCGCACCGAGGCCGAGCCGGGCCTCGTGCACATCAGCATCGCCGACAGCGGGGTGGGCATCCCGCCGGAGAACATGCAGCGCATCTTCGACCCCTTCTTCACCACCAAGGAGGTGGGCAAGGGCACCGGGCAGGGTCTGGCCATCGTGCACTCCGTGGTGGAAAGGCACGGCGGCTCCGTCAACGTGGACTCCGCGCCCGGGCGGGGCACAACCTTCCACATCCGCTTCCCGCAGGAGCAGGAGGGAACGCCATGAAAAGAAAAATCCTGTTCGTGGACGACGACCCGCAACTGCTCAAATCCTTGGGGAGGATGCTCTGGTCCTACCGGGACAGTTGGGACATGGCCTTCGTGGACTCCGGGGAAAAGGCCCTGGAGCTGATGGCCCGCAACAACTTCGAGGTGGTGGTGGCGGACATGCGCATGCCCGGCATGGACGGCCAGCAGCTTCTGTCGCAGGTGCGCGCCCTCCATCCCTGGGCCCTGCGCGTGATCCTCTCGGGCGACTCGGACCGTGACTCCATCATGCGGGCCGTGCCCGTCTCCCATCAGTTCCTGACCAAGCCGGTCACGGCGGATCAGTTGGCCGCCGTGATCGAGCGCGGCTGCAACCTGCGTGAGATGGTGCTCTCGAAGGAGATCCGCACCCTCATCGGCGGCATCGACTCCCTCCCGGCCCTGCCCGAGGTCTACCGTATCCTGCTGGAGGAGCTGGAGAAGGACTCCTCCGGGCCCGAGGCCCTGGCCGCGATAATTTCCAGGGACGTGGCCCTCAGCGCCGACGTGCTCAAGCTCGTGAACTCCTCGTTCTTCTCGCCGCGCATGCGCGTGAGCGGCGTGGCGCAGGCCGTCACCCTGCTGGGCACCGAGACCATCAAGGGCCTGGTGTTGGGTGTGCAGCTCTTCAAAACCTTCGACACCGCCAAATTCCCGAACTTCCGTTTCGAAAACCTCTGGGAGCACTGCCTGCAAACCGCCCGCCTGGCCCGGCTCATCGCCGTGCAGGAGGACCAGCCACACCACGTGCAGGACGACAGCTTCATCGCGGGCATGCTGCACGACCTGGGCAAATTCGTGCTGGCCCAATACCTGCCCCTGCGCTACGGGCGCACCGTGGCCCTCTCCCGGGAGGACAACGCCTCCATCTGCGAGGCGGAGCAGCGCTCCCTCTCCACCACCCACGCCCAGGCCGGAGCCTACCTGCTGGGCCTGTGGGGCATAGCGGACAACGTCATCGAGGCCGTGGCCTATCACCACGAGCCCGCGCAGTGCTGCATGGCCTCGTTCAGCCCGCTCACCGCCGTGCACGCCGCCAACGCCATGCAGCACGAGCTGGTGCGCCTGAGCCCCGAATTCGCCGAGCACCCCATGGACATGGGCTACATCGCCGGGCTCGGCCTGGAAGAGCGCATCCCCGTCTGGCGGGAACGCTGCCGCGAGGCCCTGGAGGCCGAGGCCTAGCCCGCGCGGGGAAAACCGCCCCTGACGGCCTGTGCGCGGCAACATCGGGATTTTCCGCCCTGGGATTCAGCCCGCACCCAGGCGGAAACCCCGGCGAGCCTGTGCGCCGCGCGCCGGGCCACCCCGGCTGGATCGATTCCTGAGGCGGGGTTCGGCGTGCGAACCTTGGGCGCGCCCACCGGAACTTGGCCGCCGGGGGGACGAGGGGATGAGGCGCGCCCGGGGCGGGCGCATAAAAAAAGGGGCGTGGCCTTGCCACGCCCCGGAGAGGGAAAATCGAAAACGCAGTGGGGCTACAGCGCCGCGTCCAGCACCATGTTGTCGCGGTGCACGGCCTCCTGGTAGGGGGCCTGGCCCAGCACCTGCTCGATCTTGCCGGACTTGAGGCCCATGATCTTCTTGAGCTCCTCGCTGTCGTAGTTCACCAGGCCAACGCCCACGGTCTGGCCCTGGAAATCCAGGATGCGCACGGAGGCCCCCTTCTCGAACTCGCCTTCCACCCGCACGATGCCCGCGGGCAGCAGGCTCTTGCCGCCCTGGCGCAAGGCCTGGGCCGCGCCCTGGTCGATCCACAGGCTGCCGCGCGGCTCCGAGGTGTAGGCCAGCCAGTATTTGCGCTTGGAGATGGGGCGCGCCTCGGCGGGGATCCAGGTGCCCAGGTCCTCCCCGGCGAACACCCGGCTCAGGCGGTCGGTCTCGCGCCCGGAGACGATGAGCGTTGGCACGCCCAGCTGGGCCACGCGCTTGGCCGCCAGCAGCTTGGAGTGCATGCCCCCGGTGCCGCTCACGGTCTTGCCCTGGCACATGGTTTCCAGGTCCAGGTCGCCGATGCCGTCCAGGCAGGTGTGGCAGACCGCGCCCGGATTCTCGGCAGGGTTCTGCGAGAACACGCCCTTGGCCGAGGTCAGGTTCACGAACAGATCGGCTTCGACCACGCCCACCAGCAGGGAGGAGAGGCAGTCGTTGTCGCCGTAGACCAGCTCCTGCACGGCCACGGTGTCGTTCTCGTTGACCACGGGGATGCAGCGCCAGCCCCAGAGGGTGCGCAGCGTGTTGCGCACGTGGAGGTAGCGCTCCCTGCCCTCAAGGTCGTCGCGGGTGAGCAGTAGTTGCGCGGAGACGATGCCGTACGCGCCGAAGGCCTCGTCGTAGGCGTGCATCAGGCGGCTCTGGCCGATGGCCGAGGCGGCCTGTCTGTCCGGCAGCTCGTCCAGGGCGGTCTGGCGGATCACGCCGCGCCCTGCGGCCACCGCGCCGCTGGTGACCAGCAGGACGTCCTTGCCCTGGCGGTGCAGCTCGGCCAAGTCCTTGGCCAGGCTCTGCACCACGCTCATGTCCAAGCCCGTGCCGGTGGTGAGCACGGCGCTCCCGACCTTGACCACAACACGCCTGGCCTTTTTCAAGGCCTCCATCTTGCTGCTTTTCCAGTCGTTCATTGCTTCCTACGATCCGATATCCATGAGCTTGCCCACGTTGACTTCGGGGGGGCGGCGTAATTTCGGCGAGGGGCGCAGGCCCAGGGCCGCCTGCCGCTCGGGGAAGGTCCCCATGCGGCTGCCCCGGGCCATGGCTTCGTCCTGCAGGATAAGCTGATGCACCTTATCGAGCAGGGGCAGCCTGGCATCTTCGCTGGGCGGGCTGGTGAAGCCCCATTCCTGGCGCATGGCGCGGTCCCCTTTCGGCGCGGCCTTTGGAGCTTGGCCGCCGCACGGGAACCCTAGCCTTTTTCCCGGCAATTGACTACCTACTCCTCGCCAGGCGGCAACGGCCCGAACACGCGGCCCCGCCGGGCGGAGGCTCCGCGCATGGTTTTCTTTTTCTCCGGCTCCCGCGCCCCCAAGCTGCCCGTCTGCCCGTCCTGCGGGGGCAGGCTCACGCCCTGCAAGCTCTGAACGCAGGCCGCCGTTCGCTGCAGGTCCTGCGGCAAAGCGTTTCCCCTGACGGACTTCAAGGATATGATCGACGACGATTGGGAGGAGTTCTACGCCCGCTTCCCCATGGACAGGCTGTGATCGGACGGGAGT
>JBKICO010000399.1:0-4595 GCA_046567065.1 Acidobacteriota bacterium | reverse complement strand
GGGGTGGGCGCGGCCTACCTCGTGGGGCGCGAGCGCTTCCCGGCCCGGCCCCTGGCCGACGCCCTGGCCACCCTGCCCATGGTGCTTCCGCCCACGGTGCTGGGGTATTACATGCTGGTGCTCTTCGGCAGGCAGGGGATCCTCGGCAGGCTGCTCATAGACGTGTTCGGCGTGACCCTGCTGTTCACCTGGCAGGGCGCGGTGGTGGCCTCCAGCGTGGTGGCCTTCCCCCTGGTGTTCACAACGGCCCGGGCCGCCTTCGACTCCGTGGACCCCAACCTGGTCAACGCCGCGCGAACGCTGGGGGCCTCGCGCCTCTCGCTGTTTGGCCGCGTGGTGCTGCCTTTGGCCTGGCGGGGCATCCTGGCCGGGGCCATGCTGGCCTTCGCCCGGGCCATGGGCGAGTTCGGGGCCACGCTGATGATCGCGGGCAACATCCCCGGCAAGACGCAGACCCTCTCCCTGGCCGTGTACGACGCCGTGATGGCCGGGCGCGACGAACAGGCCGCCATCCTGGTGGGGGTGGTCTCGGCGGCCAGCCTCTCCATCCTCATGTTCTCGGGAACCCTGCTCAGGCCCGCCCGATGAACGTCCGGGTGGATATCGAGGCCGTGATGCGGGCCAAGGGCCGCAGCTTCCACCTGCGGGCCAGCTTCGAGTCCGAGGCCAACGCCGTGGTGCTGTTCGGCCCCTCCGGCTCCGGCAAGACGCTCACCCTGCAGGCTATTGCCGGGCTCATGCGCCCCACCGGCGGGCGCATCCAACTGGGCGGGCGCACGCTCTTCGACAGCCGCGCCGGGGTGGACCTCCCGCCCCGCGAGCGCGGCCTGGGCTACCTCTTCCAAGATTACGCCCTCTTTCCGCACATGACCGTGGCCGAGAACGTGGGTTTCGCCCTGAACCCCGGCTGGCCCGGCAGGCTGGACGCCGCAAGCAGACAGGGCGTGCGCGGCATGCTGGAGAACTTCGGCATCGGCCACCTGGCGGACGAGAAGCCCGCGCGCCTTTCCGGCGGGCAGCGCCAGCGCGCCGCGCTGGCAAGGGCGATGATGGCCAGGCCGCAGGCCCTGCTGCTCGACGAACCTTTTTCCGCGCTGGACCCGCTGCTGCGCGTGCGCATGCGCCGCGAACTGGCGGACACCCTGGAGCGCTTCGGCATCCCCGCCGTGCTCATCACCCACGACCCCGACGACGTGGCCGCCTTCGCCCAGTCCCTGGTGGTCTACCACGAAGGCCAGGTGGTTGAGCAACTGGAGCTGGACGGCGAGGATGAGCGCAAGCGCCGCCTGCCCGAGGTCATCGCCCTGCTGGAAGCCCGCGACGCCTGCTAGCCAGCCAGCTCCCGCAGGGCATCCAGCACCTCCTGGGCGTGCCCCTTGCTTGAAGCCTTGGGCCAGCGCCGGGCCACCTTTCCGTCGGGGCCGATCAGCACCGTGGAGCGGATCACGCCCTCGCACTCCTTGCCGCAGACCTTCTTTGTCCCCCAGCCCCCAAGGGCCTTGATGGTCTCCAGCGACGGGTCGGAGAGCAGGGCCACGCCCAGCCCGTTCTTGCCCATGAAGTTGCGGTGGGCCTTGATGGAATCGCGCGAGATGCCCCAGACCACGGCGCCGAGCTTCTCGAACTCGCCCGCCAGGGCCGTGAGCTCCTGCGCCTCCACGGTGCAGCCGGGGGTGGAGTCCTTGGGGTAGATGTAGGCCACCACCCACTTCCCGGCCGCGTCGGCCAGGCTCAGGCGCTGCTCGTTCTGGTTGGGCAGCAGCGCGTCCAGTTCGATGTCCGGCGCGGGCGCGCCCGTATCCGAAGTGCTCATGATCTTTTCTCCTTATGGCCGCCCGCCGCGCCGGCAGGGCTTCCCTTCCGCGCGGCCTGACGCTATGATGGCGGCGATGTTGGAGAGTTTCCATAATTTCGCCGACCAGTACAAGGTCGTATTCGGGTTCATCCTGGCCTCTTCCCTGGCGATGTCCGCGCTGCTGTATATGCTGCGCGGCAGGACCCTGGCCCGCTCCCCGCGCAAGGAGCACCGCTTCGCGCCGGAAATCTTCTCCCTGTTCGCCTCGATGTACGCGTTCTTCCTGGGTTTTTCCATCGTGACGCTCTGGTCGAACTACACCGCGACCAAGAGTTGCGTGGTGCAGGAGGCCGGTGCCCTGCTGACCACCTACCGCCTCTCCAAGACGCTGGACGGCTCCGGGGCGTTCCAGTCCGGGCTGACGGCCTACGCCAGGAGCGTGGTGGACGACGAATGGAAAACCATGAACGCCGCCAACGCCATGAGCCAGCACACCACCGAGCAGCTTTCCGATTCCTGGAGGGCTTTCATCGCCATGAAACCCGCGGACAAGGGCGACAACACCCTGTACGCTTCCGTGGGCAACTCCCTGGCCGAGGTCAGCCGCAACCGCCAGTTGCGCGAGCAGGCCTTGCAGGGCAACCTGTACGCGCCCATCTGGGTGATTCTGATTTTCGGGGCTCTGGCCGTGTTCCTGGGGCTGTTCCTGAGCAACCCGGAGCAGACAAAGTCCCAGGTGTGCATGGAGGTGATCGTGGTCTTCCTGATCCTCTCCTGCCTGTTCTTCATCCAGGATATCGACACGCCCTTCTCCGGGATCATCACCATCCCATCCACGCCCTTCTCGGACGCCCACGCCGCCATGCTCACCCTCGGGGGGGCCGGGCCGTGAAGTCCGGCAGCCCCAGTTTTCTGAAGTACGCCGGGGCCATGCCCGCCTACGCCATGTTCAAGGCCCAGCGGCTGGCCCAACACCAGGACATCCCCACAGAAAAACCGGCAGACAGCCCGGACAGGCCGGACAACATACTTACGCCCATGCGAACGAGCGATATTTCAGGTGGAGTGCAGACGGCCCCGCCCACGGGAGCGGCCCAGGCCGCCGATCCGGATTCCCCCGACGCCGTGCTGGAGCGCGGCAGACAGGCCGCGGCCAACAGCGCGGACAACCCGGACGCCATCCTGGCCAGGGGCAGGCAGGCCGCGCCGGAGCAGAGCGGCGGGCGCATCCTCACCGAGACGGCCTAGCAGACTGTTGCAATACCCTTGCTGGCTGCGTTGCATCGAAAAAGCCAGACCCTCATGCAGGATAACTACGCATCGGGCCTGGCTTTTTGTTGCGCCTTGTCAGCGCGTTTTTGAACAGGCTGCGAAAACAGGATTTGGCAACGGGCTGCCAGGGCGCAGCGTAAGCGCCGGCGATTGCGTCAACAGGGCGCGGACGGCGTGAACAGACCGTCCTCAAGCCCGCCCTCGGGCATGGGCCTGCCCGCCTGGCGCATGGCCTCGGCGGCCAGGGCCTCGATGGCTTTGCGGCCCTCCTGCCCTACGTCCATGCTGAAGGGCGTGACGAAGGTTTCAATGTGCGCCGCCGTGACCTCCGGCGAGAGCTCCTGCGCGTTCTCGGCCACGAAGGCCGCGCTGTCCTGCGGGTTGGCCCAGGCGTGGGCCAGGCTGGCCTTGATGGCCCGCTCCACCAGGGCCACGGCCTCTGGCTCCATGTCGCGGCGCACGGCGATGACGCCCAGGGGCAAGGGCAGGCCGTAGCTGCGCTCCCACCAGTCGCCGAAATCCATCACCAGCCTAAGTCCCAGCGCAGCGTAGGTGAAGCGGCCCTCGTGGATCACCACGCCCGCGTCCACCTCGCCACGGGCCACGGCGGGCATCACTTCGTCGTAGCGCAACTGCACCCGTTTGCCCGGCACCCCGGCCAGGGAGGCCAACAACGCCGCCGTGGTGCGCGCTCCGGGCAGGGCGAGGCTCTCGAAGGGCTTTTGCGGGTCGCGGTCGGCCCGGGCCACCAGCAGGGGGCCGCAGCCGCGCCCCAGCGCCCCGCCGCAGGGCAGCAGCCGGTAGTGCGGGGCCGCGTCCGGGATAGCGGCCAGGGAAATCTTGACCACGTCCAGCCCGCCTTGCGCGGCCAGGCTGTTGAGCTCCTCCACGTCGGCCATGACCAGGCGCGAGATGCCGAACCCGGGCTCGCGAGGGGCCAGGCCGTGGATCAGCGCATGGAAGATGAACGTGTCGTTGGGGCAGGGGGAGATGCCCAGACTCAGTTGACGAAGGGGGGCTTGGGGGGTATCGGTGACCACCTGGTCATCATAGATCGGAACAATCATGGACGCAAGCGACACCTTCCGCAACATCCCCCCCGACAAGCAGCGGCGCGTGCTGGAGGAAGCCTCCAGCGAGTTCGCCCGCCACGGCTTCCTGGGGGCCAGCATGAACCGCCTGGCGGCCCGCCTGGGCATCGCCAAAGGGTCCATCTTCAAGTATTTCGGCAGCAAGGAAGGCCTGTTCGCCCAGGTGTTCACCGGCTCGGTGGAGCTGCTCTCCGGCTTTTTGCGCCAGGCCCGCGACGAGACCGCCGGGCTCCCTCTGGCCGAGCGCCTGGAGCGCGTGCTTCTGGTGGGCGCGCAGTTCGCCCGCAGCCACCCCCACATCTACCGCATCTACCTCAAGATGCTCTTCAACGAGGATTTCCCCCTGCGCGAGCGCCTGCTGGCGCAGGTGCGCGCCCTCTCGGCGCGCTTCCTCACCCCCATCATCGAGCAGGCCAAGGCCGCCGGGGAGCTGCCCG
>JBKICO010000398.1:0-3891 GCA_046567065.1 Acidobacteriota bacterium | reverse complement strand
ATGTTGTTGCGCGTGAAGGGCTTGGCCCGTGAGGTGGGCTCGGTGATGGCGACGAGGTTGCCGTAGACTGTCTCGAAAACGTCGGGCTCCTGAAGGCTTATGCGCCGCAGGCGGTCAGGCCCCGGGTTATGGACGATGCGCTCGTCATCGGCCGCCTGGGTATAGATTGTTTTGGCCGCCTGTTCGAACTGATCGAAAATATGCATGGTGCCTCACTGGGTTGGTTGGGGCGATCCCCCCTTGTACATCATTTCACGAGCCCATGCCAAGCCTCGAGGCGGGTTGCAATTGGCCCCGCCCTGACTTAGTGCGGGATATCAGGTTGTTGGCGAAACACGCCTGGGAGGTCTGGTATGATCGTGGTCACCGGGGGAGCCGGGTTCATCGGAAGCGCGGTGCTCTGGAAGCTCAACGCGCTGGGGCGCGACGACATCCTGGTGGTGGACGCCCTGGGTTCGGGCGAGAAGTGGCGCAACCTCCCTGGCCTGCGCTACAATGAATACCGTCACAAGGACGACTTCCGGCGCGCCCTGGCCCAGGGCGGAAACCCCATGCGGGTGGAGGCCGTGGTGCACATGGGCGCGTGCAGCGCCACCACGGAGCGCGACGCGGACTACCTGCACGACAACAACACCCGCTACAGCCTGGAGCTGTGCCGCTGGTGCCTGGAGAACGGGGTGCGCTTCGTCAACGCCTCCAGCGCCGCCACCTACGGCGACGGCACCCAGGGCTTCCAGGACGGGGCCGAGGGGTTGGAGCGCCTGCGCCCCATGAACATGTACGGCTACTCCAAGCACCTGTTCGACCTGGCCGCCAAGCGCGAGGGCTGGCTGGACAGGGTGGCCAGCCTGAAATTCTTCAACGTCTACGGCCCCAACGAATACCACAAGGGCGACATGCGCAGCGTGGCCTGCAAGGCCTTCGAGCAGATCAGCGCGGGCGGGCCGGTGCGGCTGTTCCGCTCCCACCGCGACGGCTGGGAGGACGGCGGCCAGCTGCGGGACTTCGTCTACGTCAAGGACTGCGCCGAGGTGGTCTGCTGGCTGCTGGAGCGTCCGGAAGTGGGAGGGATTTTTAATGTGGGTACAGGCAAGGCCCGCAGCTTCAGGGACCTGGCCCTGGCGGTTTACGCCGCCATGGGCGAGAAGCCGCGCATCGAATACGTGGACATGCCCGAGGTCATCCGCGACACCTACCAGTACTTCACCGAGGCGCCCATGGAGCGCCTGCGCGAGGCCGGGTACCACGCGCCGTTCACCTCCCTGGAGGACGGCGTGGGGGACTATGTGCGGGGGTATTTGGCCGAGGGAGCGCGTTGGTTGTAACGCCTGGCGTGGCTGAACCGGCAAGGATGTCCGGCACTAGAAAACCGCGTCGAACCGGATCTCGTGCTCCGCTGCGGCGTCCATGATCTCTTCCCTGAACGTTGAGGCGATTATTCCCAACGTGTGTGCGGTCCCGGCGACGGCGGCGGGGCTCTGGACCGTTAAGCCGTCGACAATCCTGCCTTGGCTCGTGCTGTCCACCAGGACGACCCCGCATTTCTTCCTGAGATACGGCAGCAGCTTGCGGTAATACTGCTCGAAGCGCCCGCCCGTTCCCCAGATGACCACGCTGTCGCCGCTCTGCAGCGACGCGTAGCGCCCCAGCGATTCCGCCAATGCCCCCCAGGCTCCAAGCATCGCGACGCAGGACATGACCAGCCGCGTCAGCGCTTCGTTGCAGCCCGTGGCCGGGATGAGTGCCAGATACCCTTCCAGCAGTTCGCGGAATTCCGGCAGGAAGTGGCCGCGCGCGCCGCTCGCCCCGCTGTTGGCCCGCACGGCGTTCTCCATGCGCAAGCCCTTGGCGATGGCGACCACGGTTTGCCGCATCTCCTGGCTGAAATGGGCCTCCATGAAGCGTGTGACCACATGGTTGCCGGTCTGCTGGATGTCCACGTGCATCAGGTCGCGCTCGAAGGGCTCGCAGGAGCGCAGCTCGTCCAGCACGATCTCGTAGGAGGGGAAATAGCGCAGGGACTGGCCCGGGTTTTCCTCTATGGCGGCCTGCACGGCCACGCGCAGGATGGACTTGCACAGGGAGTTCTCCACGAAGCGGCACTCCGGTATCTGCGCCGCCGGAACCTTGCCCACCTCGCGGGTGTTGAAGCCGTAGCGCTGGGGCGAGATGGTGAAGATCACCTCAGGCAGGATGCCCCCGCGAATCCGCCGGATGCTCGCCAGGATGCTGTCGATGTGCGCCATCTCGTCCTGCACGGTGTTCCTGTGGTGGGAATACTCCCCGGCCGGGATGCCGTTGGACCTGTTGATGCACAGCCCGTTGGACTTCAGCCTGATGACGTGAGGCGTGCCCGCCGTGAGCACCACGTGCGTGCAACGGCGCAGGGCCTCGCGCAGGGCCAATACCTCGCGTTCCAGTAGCCCGACGGTCTCCTCGGGGGTGGTGTGTAGCCTGTGGTCGAAGTGGAACAGGTAGGGGTTGTGCCCGCCGAGGCTGTCCGCATACTCGTATATGCGGCTGGCGTAGGCCGGGTCCTTGCCGTCGGCGGCCCGGAGCACATTGGCCAGGGATTCGAAACTGTAGCCGAAGGTGGTGGGCAGGTTGCGGAAGCTCTCGATGCCCACCTGGCGCAGCGAGTCGTGCATGTGGGAGGCGAAGCAGGAGCCGAAGCACACGAAGCGGGCGGCATTGTCCGTGACCAGTGGAACGTGCGGCAGCTCCAGCACGCGCCTGGCCGGGTACTGGAGCCAGAAGAGCGTCCTGATGCGCGAAAGTTCGTCCGCGAGGTTCATCTCCATCCCATGCCTCGGAATGTTCAGCCGGACGCTACTTGCGCCGCTTGAACAGTTTCTCCAGCGCGGCCTTGTCCCAGGTGGCCACCACGGGCCTGCCGTGGGGGCAGTAGTCGCGGTCCGGCGCGGCCGCCCACTCGCGCACCAGGGCCAGGGCTTCGTCCGGGGCCAGCGCGTCCCCGGCCTTGATGGAGGCCTTGCAGCTCATCATGGCCCAGAGGTCCTCCATTTTGCGGGCCTGCCCCGCAACCAGCTCCTTCAGGAAATCCTTGGCCTGCCCGGTGCTCAGAAGCGGCGGGATGCCCCGCACGGCCACCACGCCGGGCCGCCCGCCCTCAAGCTGGAAACCCAGGGCGGTCAGCTCGCTCCAGAGGGCCGTGACCTTGCGCTCCTCCGCCGGGTGCAGGGAGAGCTCGAAGGGGATGGCCAGGGCCTGGCTCTGGCCCTTGCTCTGGCTCTCGCGCATCCTGGAGTAGAGCACCCGCTCGTGGGCCGCGTGCTGGTCCAGCACGGCCAGGCCCTCCCCGGGCAGCCGCAGGATCAGATACGTGCCCGCGATCTGCCCCAGGTACTCCAGCCCGGCGGCCTTGCCCGCAGTGCGGGCGGCGGGGCGCGGCTCCCGCCCGTCCGTGCGGGTGAAGGACGGGCCGTCCACGTCCGTGGCGGCGGGGCGCGGCTCCCGCCCGTCCGTGCGGGTGAAGGACGGGCCGTCCACGTCCGTGGCGGCGTAGCGCGCCTCCCGATCCCGCAGGGACTGGGCGCCGGAGGGGCGGAAACGTATCTCCCCATCGCCGGGCTCGCGGTTCTGTACCGGGGGCTGGCCTGGGATGACGTCGTCTCGCCAGGAATCTTCGGAGCGACGATCTCCCGTTCCGCCGGGGCGCGGCCAGGCCTCGCCTCCAGCGTTCTCCTCGCGCGCCACCTCGCTCAGGTACTGGCGGTAGGTGGCGTACTTGGGGCCGGACGGGGTCTGGGGGGCTTCGTCCTCCCGGAGGGGGGCGGTCTGCGCGCCGAATTCCAACTCCTCCGGCCCGGCGTCCGCCAGGGAGGGGCCCTGGTGGTCCAGCACGCGGGTCATGGGGGCGGAGGGCGCGCC
>JBKICO010000397.1:0-3607 GCA_046567065.1 Acidobacteriota bacterium | reverse complement strand
AAGGCCGCCAGCGTGGCGGCGTCGAGCCGGTAGGCTGCGTAGCGGGAGTTGGCGAACAGGGGGCGGACACCGGGGAAGCCGCCGAGCTTGGCATGGAGGTTCGCGCCCAGCACCTGCGCGGTGCTGACCACCACCACGCTGGCCTTGAAGGAGAGCGCCCTGGGTTCGGCCAGCAGGCGCTTGTACTGCAGGCCGCGTTCGGCCACGGCCTCCTGGGGCATGTTGAAGCCCTGGCCCCAGTTGGAGGAATACTTGAGATAGGTCAGGTCCAGAGAGGCCAGGCCGTACTGGGTCAGGGAGGCGTTGTGGTCGATGAGGTAGTGCGGCACCGACTTGGCCAGGAAGCCCATCAGCGCCGGGAAGCTCACACCCAGGAACCGGCAGGCCTCGAACATGCGCTGCCAGATCTCATCCTCCAGGGCGGTGCTGAGCATGGCCTGCGGCACGTAGAAGCAGGCGGGCGTGTAGACCGGGAGGCTGGTGTTCACGTCGAAGTCCAGGGTGAGGATCACGTCCTTGGGCGAGAGCGTTTTGGACCAGTCGGCCAGTTGGCGGAACTCCCGGTCGTGGGGGGCTCCCGCCCGCGCGTTCTCCGCCCGCAAGGCCTGGAGCGCCTTGCGGCCCGCCAGCGCGAGCGCGGCTGTGGCGCAGACGGCCCCGGCGGCGGGCATGGCCCACGGGATTTCACCGGCCCCGGCCCACCCGGCCAGCAGCGCAGCCGTGCCCGCGACCAGGTGGTAGGCGTTGAGAACGCCCACAAGCAGGGTGAGCGTCACGCTGCCCCGGATGAGCGTCAGGTTGGCGGCGAAGATGTTGCCCGACTGGAGCCAGGCCGTGAGGAAGCACAGGGCGGCCGTGACGAAGACCATCCCGTAGAAGTAGGCGTGGACCCCGAAGCAGAGCGCCTGCAGGGCGTATACCGCCGCCGGGGCCGCGAGGTAGCGCAGCAGGCTCGTGCGCACGGCCTTGTTCAGGTCCCCGAGGTAGCAGATGTTGCCGAAAGGATACAGGTCCTTGCCTGCGCGGATGTTGCGCTGGGACCACAGCGCCGGCGGCAGCGCCGCCGCCATGCAGGCCAGGTAGAGCCAGGGGGCGTTCCAGGCGGCCTGGAGGTCGTGGAGGGCGAGGCCCAGGATCATGTAGATGCAGAAGAGCATGTTGGCCATGCTCACCACCGGGGAGGCCCCCACCACCAGCACCAGCGCCGCATTCACGGCCAGGGAGGGCGGCTGGTAGAGCAGCTCCCAGCACAGCAGGCCGGCCAGGGCCAGGTGCAGGCCCGTGAACAGCGTGTTGGGTACCCGCTCCAGGTCCCTGTTGGCCTTGGGGTAGTAGGCCGCCGATGCCGCCAGCAGGCCCACGCCCGCGCTGCCGGTGCAGAGCCAGCCCAGGCTGGCCAGCGCAGCGAACTGCAGCGCCGGATAGAGGGCCATGGTGCCGATGAAGGCGTGGATGGTGTCGCGCTTGAACAGGCCGGGCAGGGCGCAGAACCACAGCGAGAGCTGGTAGGTGGAGTGAGTGTGCGGCCTGTGCTTGTTCTCCAGGAGCAGGGGGTCGGTGTTCAGCAGGTCCCCGTCGATGAGGTCGCGGATGCGCGCGAAATAGAAGTAGTCGTCGGAGAGCTGGCCCGGGGCGTAGCGCACCGGCACGAACGTCTCGTAGCCGTGGCGGAAGACGGGCGCGAGCCAGACCGCGCAGAAGCGCGCGGCCACGCACAGAATGACCAGGACGCCTAGCGCCAGGGAGAGGGGCTCCCGCAGGCAGAATGAGGGATCGAACAGTTCGGACAACATCGCTCGAGGCTCCGTTTCAGGTTGCCGGGGCTAGCCCTTGGCCGCGCCGCAGGCGGCGCACCCGCCGCGCTTGGGCTGTTCGCCGCCGTACAGCCCGGGCTCCTTGGCCCTGGTCATGTTGGGGTGCCTGTCGAAGGGCACGGGGTTGGCGTCGATCAAGTCCAGGGGGGCGATGTACCCCGCGATGAAGCCCTTGTCCGCCGCCGAGAGGCAGCGCGGGCTGTCCTTTTTGAACTGGGAGAAGCCGCCCATGCGCTGCCAGATGGCCTTGAGCGGCTCGCGCAGCACGTTGCCGAAGCTGATGGGGCTGAGCGAGCAGCCGATGACGTCGCCGTAGCAGGTGATGCCGAGCTTCTCCTTACCGGCGGGGCAGCGGCAGCGCATGAAGTAGCTCAGGCCCCAGTCGAAGGTCAGGCGGGAGTGCTTGCGCAGAAGCCCCCTGATCTCCCGGTTCTCCTCCTCGGACACCAGCTCGGACTGGGCCGCCGCCGCGCCCACGGGGGCCAGCTCGCCGCCGCTGCAGAGCAGGCCGTGCTCCGCGCAGTAGCGCAGCACCTCCTTGAAACGGTCCATCCTGCCCGGCAGGATCACGGTGGCCAGGCCCACGTCGAGCTTGGCGGCCTTGGCGCTTTCGATGCCGCGCATGACGCTGGCGTGGTGGCCGGGCACGCCCCGGATGGCGTCGTTGGTTTCGGCGTCCAGGGACTCCAGGCTGAAATACACCGAGTCGAGCCCGGCCTGCTTGAGGGACAGGGCGCGCTCACGCGAGAAGAGCAGCGAGTTGCTGACCATGCTCACGAAGAAGGAGCGTTCCTTGAAGATGCGGATGATGCCTTCCACATGTGGGCACAGCGTGGGCTCGCCGCCCAGCAGCACCATGGCGATGGCCCCCATGTCCACGGCCTCGTCCGCGATGCGGCGGTAGTCGTCCAGGCTCAGCTCGGTCTTGCAGGGCTGGCGGAACTTGGCCACCGAACACATGGAGCACACCGAGTTGCACTGGAAGGTGGGGAACAGCTCGATGACCTTCAGGGTGTTCCTGCGCAGCACGAGTCCCCGGAAGAAGCCCCTGGCGATGCGGTAGATCAGCTTGCTGTTCTTGATGATCCAGGTGTTGGTGAAATATTGGCGTCCGAACATGGTCAACGCTCCGGTTTGGTGAGGTGGATCTGCATCATTGTTCCGGCTCCGGCCAGCATCTGCAGTGCGGCCAGGGGCAGGAAGCCGAGCATGAAGAAGGGGTACAGGGCGCACCTGCCCTTGACGATTTTGACGCCGACCGTCCCGGCCAGCAGGTTCTGCAGGCCCAAGGACCAGCCCGTGGGCATGGGCGTGAACTTCACGCGCGCCACGCCCAGCCCGGCCCGATCGGCCGCCCGGCGCATGGTCCGGGGCGTGAACAGGTGCAGGTGCCTGGGGAAGTGCAGCGCGCCCCAGTAGCGGCCCAGAATCTTGAAGTCGGGGCAGTCCAGGTTGGGCGTCTCGATGACCACCGTGCCGCCCGGGGCCAGCAGCCGGGCGGCTGCTTCGAGGGTCGTCACCGGGTTGAGCACGTGCTCGATCACGTGGTTCATGCGGATGACCCTGAAATGCCCGTCGGGCAGCTCGAGCTCCTCCAGCGCGCCCACGTGGACGGTGTGGCCCTTCCGGCGCGCGGGCAGGGCCGCGTCCTCCGAGAATTCGCTGCCGTGCGGCTCCAGGCCGAGCCCGGCCAGCTTGTCCAGGTACTGTCCGCCGCCGCAGCCCACGTCCAGCAGGCGGCCGCCGTTCGGGGCCAGGGTTGCGGCCTGCGTGCGCACGCCCCTGTCGTAGAG
>JBKICO010000396.1:0-3240 GCA_046567065.1 Acidobacteriota bacterium | reverse complement strand
GTCCAGGGTGTAGCCCACGGCCAGCTTGGCCGCTATCTTGGCGATGGGGAAGCCCGTGGCCTTGGAGGCCAGCGCCGAGGAGCGCGACACGCGGGGGTTCATCTCGATGATGACCATCTCGCCGTCGGCCGGGTTCACGGCGAACTGCACGTTGGAGCCGCCGGTCTCGACGCCGATCTCGCGCATGATGGCCAGGGCCGCGTCGCGCATCTTCTGGTATTCGTCGTCCGTGAGGGTCTGGGCGGGGGCCACGGTGATGGAGTCACCCGTGTGCACGCCCATGGCGTCGATGTTCTCGATGGAGCAGATGATGACGCAGTTGTCGGCCACGTCGCGCATCACCTCCAGCTCGAACTCCTTCCAGCCGAGCACGGACTGCTCCAGCATGATCTCGGACTTCATGGAGAGAGCCAGGCCCCGGGCCGAGATGGCCTCAAGGTCTTCCATGTTGTAGGCCACGCCGCCGCCGGACCCGCCCATGGTGAAGGCGGGGCGGATGATGATCGGGAAGGGTATCTGGCGGCCCCAGTGGCGAACGTCGTCCATGGTCCGGGCGATGCCGCTCTTGGGAGTCTTGAGGCCGATCTTGTCCATGGCCTCGCGGAACTCCTGGCGGCTCTCGGCCTTCTTGATCACGGCCAGGTTGGCGCCGATGAGCTCCACCCCGAACGTGTCCAGCACGCCGGATTCGGCCAGGGCCACGGCCGTGTTCAGGCCGGTCTGGCCGCCCAGGGTGGGCAGCAGGGCGTCGGGACGTTCGCGCTCGATGATCTTGGCGACGATCTCGGGGTCGATGGGCTCCACGTATGTCCGGTCGGCCAGGCCGGGGTCGGTCATGATCGTGGCGGGGTTGGAGTTGACGAGGATGACCTCGTAGCCCTCCTCCTTCAGCGCCTTGGCGGCCTGGGAACCGGAATAGTCGAATTCGCAGGCCTGGCCGATGACGATGGGGCCGGCGCCGATGATCAGAATTTTCTTTAGGTCCGTGCGTTTGGGCATGACTTGGGAGAGGTTGTTGAGGTTGGGTGGGCGTGCGAGGCCCGGATACTGCGCGATTTTGTAAAATCGTGGGCTTCGCCTCGCGGGTGGATGTACGCAAATAGCCGCCCCCCGGCAAGATGTTTGAGGCCCCGCACGGCGATTGACTTCCCGGCCAGCTAGCATATTGGGATGCGCAGCCGCTTAAGAACCACAAGGAACCCACGTGAAGCCACACTACCTGCTCGCCGCGAGCCTCGCCGCCGCCGTCACCCTGCTGGACCAGGCCACCAAATACCTGGTGCAGAAACACATCATCCTGTTCACGGGGCGCGAGGTCATCCCCGGGTTCTTCAACCTGGTGCACACGCTCAACAAGGGCGCGGCGTTCGGCTTCCTGGGCGACACCGGCGGCAACTGGCAGACCTATTTCTTCCTGGCGGCCACGGCCCTGGCAGTGGTCATCATCGCCAACCTGCTCACCAAGGCCCACCCCAAGGACACCCTCCTCGTGACCGCGCTGGGCCTGATCCTCGGCGGGGCGCTCGGCAACATGGTGGACCGCATCCGCGCGGGCGAGGTGATCGACTTCCTGGACTTCTACATAGGCTCCTACCACTGGCCCGCCTTCAACGTGGCCGACATAGCCATCACGCTCGGTTCGCTGTTCCTCATATTCTCGCTCTACGAACGCAAGAGGCCCTGAAGCCAAACCCCGCGCGGCCTTGCCAAACAGGCCGCCTGGATATAGCAAGGACGCACCTATGAGCCTGACAACACTCGTCGGGGGGTTCCCCCTCTGGTTCTACGTCGCGCTGGCCCTGCCGCTGGTGCTCAACTTCTGGGCGATCACACACGCCTTCTACCGCGAGTTCCCCACGATACAGGAAAAGATGGTCTGGCTGTGCCTGGTGGTCTTCGTGCCCGTGGCCGGGGCCCTGATCTACCTGTTCGCTGGCAAGAAGAGAGGAAAGTCAATCAAATGATCCGTAAGCATATCACCGCCCTGGCCGCCCTGCTCATGCTCTCGGGCTGCGCCGGAAGCTCCGACGCCCCGGTGAAGGGCAAACCCGTGGACCCCACCGCCCAGGCCCAGGCCAACGCCCTGGCCGAGGTGGACGGCCTGCGCTCCCGCGTGCAGCAACTCTCCGCCCAGGTGGAGGAATTGAACCTCCAGGTGCGCTCACTGACTTCCGGCGACGGCGGCGGAGCGAACTCCCTGCCGGAACTCTCCAGGCGCGTCCAGAAGCTGGAGGGCAACCTGAAGCAGGTGGCCGCGCAGCTCGGCGTCGAGGTCGACGGCCAGGTGCCCGCCGCCCCGCAGGGTCAGGCTCCGGCCGCCGACCAGGGCCAGCCCGCCATGCAGCAGGCCGCGCCCCAGCAGCCCCAGGCCCAGGCCCAGGCCCCGGGCAAAGCCCCGGGCAAGCCCACGGACGTGCCCGCCGCCGCCACCAACACGGACCCGGCCGAGGCCATCTATTCCAAGGGCATGCAGGCCTTCCAGGCCAAGGAGTACGACAAGGCCGCCTCCATGTGGAGCGACGTGGCCAAGAACTACCCCAAGCACAACCTGGCTTCCAACGCCTACTTCTGGATGGGCGAGGCCTACTTCCAGAAGGGCGACATGCCTCAGGCCGTGCTCAACTACCAGGAAGTCATCGAGAAGTTCCCCAAGAGCACCAAGGCGCCTTCGGCGATGCTCAAGCAGGGCATGGCCTTTCAGAAGCTGAACAAGAAAGAGGCCGCCAAGATGATCTTCCAGGATCTGGTCAAGAAATACCCCGACTCGGCCGAGGCGCGCCGGGCCAAGAGCCTCATCTAAGGTACAAATCAATGAACGAGATCAGAAAGATCGTGCACCTGAGCTTCTCCCCGGAGACCTCCGGCCAGCCCGTGGTGTGCAACATCATCAAGCTCTACGACCTCTGCTTCAACATCCTCAAGGCGCACATCACGCCCCGCGAGGTCGGCGAGATGATCCTCGAGATCAACGGCCTGGAGAAGGCCTTCAGCGATGCCATGGAGTACCTCAAGGAGCACGGCGTGAAGGTCACGCCCGTGGGCCAGAAGGTCCGCAAGGACGAGGCCTCCTGCATGCACTGCGGCGTGTGCACCGCGCTGTGCCGCCCCCGCGCCCTCTCCGTGGACAGGGCCACATGGAAGGTCACCTTCGACCCGGAGAAGTGCGTGGCCTGCGGCCTGTGCGTGAAGGTCTGCCCGGTGAAGGCCATGAAGACCCAGTTGGAGAACGGCACCATCTAG
>JBKICO010000395.1:0-4548 GCA_046567065.1 Acidobacteriota bacterium | reverse complement strand
ATGGCGACGAATTGCTCCACCGAAAGCGGCAGCTTGCCCTTGGTGCAGACCACCCCCGCTGAACAGGTGACCCGCACGGGCAGCTCCGAGCCGTCGCAGGAAACCGACTGTTCGCGCAGGGTGTCGAACATGCGCTCCAGCGAGGCCTCGGCCTGCACCAGGCCGGAGCCCGGCAGAATCAGGGCGAACTCCTCCCCGCCGATGCGCGCGGCAAGGTCGTAGCCGCGCTTGCCGCCCAGCATGCTCCCCGCGAGCATGGTCAGCACGCGGTCGCCGCAGATGTGGCCGTGGTTGTCGTTGATGGCCTTGAAGTCGTCCAGGTCCAAGAGGGCCAGGGAGAGGTTGTTCCCGGCCCGGTGGGCGCGCTCCAGCTCCATCTTGAGGGTCTTCTCGAAGGCCCGGCGGTTGGCCAGCCCGGTCAGGGGGTCGTGGCGGGTCTGGTGGGTGAGCTCCTCGAGGGTGCGCTGGATGCGTGAGAGGTGCCTGGTGGCGTCCCCTTTGGCGGGCAGGGCGAGCCACTGCTGGAACTGGCCCTCCTGGCAGATGTGCTCCCAGTCGTCGAAATCCAGGCCCATGCACAGTCGCACCAGGATCAGGCCTTCCTCGCCGTCGCCGATGGAGGCAAGGCCCTGTTGTTCGAGGGCTCCGCGCAGGCGCGTGAGCTCCTCCAGGACCTCCCGGCTGCGCTGGGAGAGGGTGGCTTGCGGGGGCTTATTTCCCGGCATGGAAGTGCAGGAGATAATCCCGGATGAAGGTGTCGATGTCGCCGTCGAGCACCGCATCCACGTCTCCAGCCTCGCTGTAGGTCCGATGGTCCTTCACCAGCCGGTAGGGCTGCAGCGTGTAGGTGCGGATCTGGCTGCCGAACCCGATGGCGTCCTTGGATTCGTATTCAGCCTGCCGCTGGGCCTGCTGCTTCTTGATCTCCAGGTCGTAAAGGCGCGCCTTGAGCACCTTGTAGGCAGATTCTTTGTTGCGGTGCTGGGACTTCTCGTTCTGGCACTGCACCACGATGCCCGTGGGCAGGTGGGTCAGGCGGATGGCGGAACTGGTCTTGTTGACGTGCTGGCCGCCGGGCCCGCTGGCCCTGAACACGTCCACGCGCACGTCCTCCTCGCGGATGTCGATCTGGATGTCCGCGCCCGCGTCGGGGTAGACGTCCACCGAGGCGAAGGAGGTGTGGCGGCGGCCGGAGGAGTCGAAGGGCGAGATGCGGATGAGGCGGTGGATGCCCTTTTCCGCCTTGAGGAAGCCGTAGGCGTAGGCCCCGTTGATCTGGAGCGTCACGGACTTCACCCCCGCCTCGTCGCCGGGCAGGAAGTCCAGCACGTCCACGGCGAACTCGTGGCGCTCGCACCAGCGGCGGTACATGCGCAGGAGCATCTCGGCCCAATCCTGGGCCTCGGTGCCGCCCGCGCCGGGGTGGATCTCCAGGATGGCCCCGGAGGCGTCCTCCGAGCCGGAGAGCAGCGTGGCCAGCTCGGCCGCGCGCACCTGCCCGGCGAGCACGGTGAGCTGGTCATCCAGGGCCTGGAGCACCTCCTGGCTGGCGTCGTCCTGGGCCATGGAGAGCCACTCGTCCAGGTCATCCCGGGAGGTGCGCAGAGCCTCGAACTGGGCGATCTTGCCGGTCAGGTCGCTTTTCTCGCGCAGGAAGGGTGTGAGGCGCTCGGGGTTCTGCCAAGCATCGGGCTTCGAGAGCTCGGCCTCTATGATTTCGAGCCGTTTGGCTTTTCCTTCCAGGTCAAAGCCGCCCCCAGAGGGAATCGAACTGGTCCTGAAGGTCTTTGGCCTGGCCTTTGAGATCGGGGTACTGCAGCAGTGCCATATGTGTTACGTGTCGCGCTCGCGTTTGGTCGTGATTGCCGCACGGAGGAACAACGCCAGAGCCGCCAGAGCCGCCCCGGCCTCGATCCAGCCGTGCAGGCGGTGGTAGAGGGATGCCTCCGAGACGAGGGCCACGCCGGATACGGCCATGGCCGTCTGCGTGAACAACGCCGTTTCGGAGAGGATGCGCCCCTTGGGATCGATCAGGGCCGTAATGCCCGTATTGGTCGCCCGCAGCATGGAGCGATTCTGCTCCACGCAGCGCAAGGTTGCAAGCTCCAGATGCTGCCTCGGGGCGGATGAACGACCGAACCAGGCGTCGTTGGAGATGCTCACCAGAATGTTGGCTCCGTCCTCGACCCGTTGTTGGGCCAATTCTGGAAAGATTACTTCATAACATATCAGCATGCCCATGGCAAGGCGGCCGCTCTTGAGCGGCGCGACCCGCACCCCGGGCGTGAAGGCCCCGACGCCCTGCAACAGGAAGGACAGGACAGGCACGTCACGCCCGAAGGGAGCGTATTCGCCGAAGGGCACCAGGTGCTGCTTTTCGTAGAAGCTCTCCCCGCCGCCCGGGGCGAAGAGGTAGGCGCGGTTGAAGATGTCCGCCTCGCGGCTGGTGCGTTCGTAGCCCGGCGCCCCGGCCAGCAGCGGCACCCCGGCCTTGCGCACGAAAGCCCGCACCATGTCGGATTCGCGGCTGGCGTCCTGCACGAAGAAGGTCAGGGAGGTCTCCGGCCAGATGATGATATCCGGGGAGGCGGCCAGCAGGGGGGCGGTCAGGTCGATGTAGGTCTGCACCGCGCGGGGTAGCAGCTCCTCGTTCCATTTGGCGGCCTGGTCGATGTTGCCTTGGGCCAGCACGGCGGAGACGGTTCCGGTTGCGGGCACGGGGCGCTCCAGGGCCCACAGCCCGTAGCCGAACACGCCCATGGCCAGCAGGCAGGCGGCCACCCTGGGGGCCGCGCCGGGCCCGGCGGCCCAGACGCCGCAGGCCGCCAGCAGGCCGGAGAGCCCGTAGGCACCCACCACGCCTGCCGCCTGGATGGCGGCGGGCCAAGGGGCCAGCGCCACGGCAAGGGGCAGCCAGGGGAAGCCGGAGAACATCCAGCCGCGCAGCGCCTCGATGCCGGTCCAGGCCAGGCCCGCCAGCAGGCCCAGCGCCAGCGGCCCGAGGCCGCCGCGCGCCACGCGCAGCATCCAGCAGAACAGGGCGGGGTACAGGCCCAGCACCGCCCCCAGCAGCAAGGGACAGGGTACGGCCAGAACCCACGGCAGGGAGCCGAAGTCGTGCCCGGGGATGGCCGTCCAGTACAGGCTGGCCGCCGCGCCCAGCGAACCGGCCAGCCAGCCGGACTTGGCGGCCTTGCCCGGCGTCGGGGCATGGCGCGCCAGGCAGGCCAGGCCAAGCGGCACCAGAAGCACCAGCGCCGGGAACCTGCCCCACGGGTTTGCGAAGGCGAAGAAGCCCGACGCCGCGACAAGAAGTACCAGAGCCCAGCCCGCGTCAGGCCGGGAAATCGGTCTCATCCTGGTCCTGCTCCGGCATGGGTTCCGCCAGGACCCAGCTCACGGCCCTCTTGTTGGCTTCGGTGACGGTGAATTTGTAGCCCGCGGCCTCGAAGGAGTCTCCCTGCCTGGGCACGCGCCCGCCCAGGTCGCTCAGGTAGCCGCCGAGGGTCTCCATCTGTTCGGATTCCAGGCTGATGCCGAAGCGTTCCTCCAGTTCCTCCAGGGGGAAGCGCCCGCTGAGGCGCAGGCGGCCGTTGCCCAGTTCCTGGAATTCGGGGGGCCTGGTGGGGTCGTGCTCGTCCTCGATCTCGCCCACGATCTCTTCCAGCACGTCCTCCAGGGTCACCAGGCCGGAGGTGCCACCGTATTCGTCCAGGGCGATGGCGATGTGGATGCGGCGCTTGCGGAATTCCGCGAGCATGTCCTTGAGATTTTTGGTTTCCGGGATGTAGAGGGGCGTGCGCATCACCTGGGAGAGGGGCGGCGTCTCCCCGTGAGGGCCGACGACGAACTTCAGCAGGTCCTTGGCGTGCACAACACCGATGATGTGGTCGCGGTTCTGGCGGTAGATGGGAATGCGGGAGTGGCCGTGCTCGATGATCAGGCGGCAGACCTCCTGGATGCCGTCTTCCTCGTCGGCGCAAATCATGTCCGTCCGGGGGATCATGACGTCGGCCGCCAGCTTCTTGCCCAAGGACAGCACCTTGAGCAGGACCGAGGCGTCCTCCGCGTTGATCTCGCCTTCCTCCTGGGCGGCCTGGATCAGCTCGTTCAGGGGATGCTCCTGGCGCCCCCTGAAGAATTTATTCACCAAGTTCCAAAATCGTCCTTCCGATCCGTCGTCCAACTCGGTCCTCCGTTGCGAAATGTTGAAACAAGCAAGGCGCGGCGCATTATGCGATGCCCTTGTTACGATACAGTTCCAGGTGCAGCCCGAAAACCCAGTCGTCGATGGCGGGCACGCCGAAATCGCGGTTCACCAGGGTCCAGTTGAGGCCCGTGAGCGGGGCCTGCACCGGCGTGCCCAGGCCGACGAAGCCCAGCCCGAGCGAAAGCTCCAGGCGGGAGGCGCAGTCGTCGTAGCACTTCACCAGGCGCGTCAGCAGATAGTGCGTCCTATGGCCGCCGAAGTCCACATCCGCAAGGGTGATGCGCATGAAATATTGCTGCCCGAGCCGGATGGGCAGGTAGCGCCGGTGCAGCGTCTCG
>JBKICO010000394.1:0-2867 GCA_046567065.1 Acidobacteriota bacterium | reverse complement strand
CGCGCCCCGGTCAGGCCGTAGATGCCGGAGAAGAACTCCAGATTCTGCATGGCCGACAGCGTGCCGTAGAGGGAGAACTTCTGCGACATGTACCCGATGCGCGCCCTGGCCGCGCCAGGGCTCGCCGCCAGGGACAGGCCGTCCACCAGCGCCTGCCCCTCGCTTGGCTTGAGCAGCCCGCACATCATCTTGAAGGTGGTGGATTTGCCCGCGCCGTTGGGGCCAAGCAGGCCGAATATCTCCCCCTGCCGGATGGCGAAGCTGATGCCGCTGGCCGCCGTGAATTCGCCGAAGCGCTTGGTCAGGCCCCTGGCCTCCACCACGGCCTCGGGGCCGGGCTGCTTGGGCGCCATGTTGCGCGCCAGCACAGACACGCCCCCCGGCCCCCCGCCCAGGATGTCCAGGAAGGCGTCCTCGAAGCGCGGCTCGACGGGGTCCAGCGTGGCCTGTGGCCCGGCCTTCAGCGCCTGGAGGTCCAGCCCGGGAGCGTTCTCGGCCAGCACGAAGCGCACGTTGCGCCCCTGGATGACGCCGTCGACCACCCCCTGCCGCTCCAGGCCCCGGCGCAGGACAGCCCTGCGGCTGCCGCCGATGCCGCGCACCTGGAAGACCCGGCCCCGCACCCGGGCCGTCAGCTCCGATGGCTCGCCGGTGAAGAGCATGCGCCCTTGCGCGAAGAGCAGCACATGGTCGCAGGCCTCGGCCTCGTCCAGGTATGAGGTGCTCCAGAGCACCCCGATGCCCTGCGCCGCCAGAGCCTTGACCATGCGCCAGAGTTCGCGCCGGGAGATGGGGTCCACCCCGACGCTGGGCTCGTCCAGGAGCAGCAACTCCGGCTTTCGGATCATGGCGCAGGCCAGCCCGAGCTTCTGCTTCATGCCGCCCGAGAGCCGCCCGGCCAGCCGCCCGGTGAACTGCTCCAGGCCGGTGAAATCAAGCAGGCTGCGGAACGTCTCCGCCTCCTCGCCCGGAGGCAGGCCGCGCACCTCGGCGTAGAGGCGCAGGTTTTCGGCCACGCTCAGGTCCTCGTAGAGGCCGAACTTCTGGGGCATGTAGCCGATGCGCGCGTGGATGGCGTCCGCCCGCGTCACGGGATCGAGGCCCAGCACGGTGAGGCTGCCATGCGTGGGATGGAGCAGGCCCGCAAGCAGCCGGATGAAGGTCGTCTTGCCAGCTCCGTCCGGGCCGACCAGCCCCGTGACCCGCCCGGCCGGGATGTCCGCCGTGACGGCGTCCAGCGCGGGCGGGGGCTGAAGGCCGAAGCGCATGGACAGCCCCCTCGCCGTGACCAGCGGGGGATTCATCGCGCCTGCCCGCCCGTGGCGCCCTCGGCTGGCCTGACCGTCACGGGCATGCCCTGGCGCAGGCCGTCGTCGGGGTTCTCCACCACCACGCGCAGCCTGTAGACCAGGTCCGTCCGGAGGGCCTGGGTCTCCACGTTCTTGGGCGTGAACTCCGCCGTGGGCGAGATGAAGCCCACGCTGCCCGCGTAAGGCTTGTCCGGTCTGCTGTCGGTGAAGACCAGCATGGGCATGCCGGGGCGCACCCTGCCCAGGTCCGGCTCGGGCACGTAGGCCCGCACCCACACCGGCCTGTCCACGGCCACCACCAGCACCGTGGCCGCGCCCGCCACCACGGCCCCGGGCTCACGCACCCGGGAGAGCACGCGCCCGTCCGATGGGCAGATGATTCTTGTGTCGGCCAGGTCCGTTTCGGCCGTCTCCACCGAGGCCTGGGCGGAGCGGTACGACGCCTCGGCGGCGGCCACGTCCTCGGCGCGGTAGCCCGCGAGTTGCAGATCAAGGGCCTTGCGCGCCTTCAGCAACTGGGCGCGCAAGGCGTCGCGGCTGTAGCCGGCCGACTCGCTCTCCTCGACGGAGACCGCGGCGTCCTTGAGCAGTTCCTTGCGGCGGCGCGCCAGGCGGTCGGCGTTCTCCACCTGCGCCTGGAGCTGCGCCACCTCGGCCTTGGCCTGGGCGATGTCCTCCGCGCGGAAGCCCGCGTGGTACTTGTTCATCGCGGCCAGGGCCGCGTCGCGCTCCGCCGTGGCCTTGGCCAGGGCGTCCCGGTAGGGTTGGGCGTCCAGCTCGGCCAGCACGTCCCCGGCCTTGACCCTGTCCCCCTCGTCCACCAGGACGGCCGCGATCCTGCCGGGCACCCGGAACGCCAGATCCACCTGCCGGATGTCCACATTGCCGTAGAGCCTGAGGCCCTCGCCGCCGCGCCCGTCGCGGCCGATCCAGTACCAGCCCAGCGCGCAGGCGATCAGCGCCGCCAGCAGCCAAAGGGATATGCGCTTCATGCGCCACCCCCGGCAGGTTCGGGCGCGAGGCCTTCGACCAGGGCCTCGGCCTGCCGGGTGCAGACCTGGACTATGGCCTGCACGTGCGCCTCGGGCAGCCTGTCGCCGCCGACCAGGGCGAGCAGGCTGGGCATGCCCACGCGGAAGATGAACATCTGGCCCATGATGGAGAGCGTGTGCAGGTGCAGGTCCAGCGAGTCGTCAGGCAGGCGCAGCAGGCGGCCCAGCAGGCAGCGGAGCGTAGCGTGCACCCGCAGGAGGAACCCCTCGTGGAGGATGTTGAATCCAGCCGTGGGCGCTATCTGCTCCTGGAGCATGATCCGCGCGCACAAGCGTGATTCCGTGCTTTCCAGCATGGAGGTGACCAGCGCCCGGATCAGCTCCCGCAGGGCCTGGAGGAGCCCGGCCCGCCCGGCGCCAGGCTCCGCGCACATCCGGCGCGCCCCCTCCAGGCAGGGGCCGAGCTCCTGGGTCTTCATGCTGACGATATGCTCCAGGACCGCGTGGTAGAGCCCCTGCTTGCCCCCGAAATGATACGGGATGGCCGCGAGGTTCACCCCGGCCT
>JBKICO010000393.1:0-2581 GCA_046567065.1 Acidobacteriota bacterium | reverse complement strand
GTGCCCTTCGCCTCGGTCACCGGGGACGACGTTGCCCAGGCCGTTGTGCAGACGTCATCCAAGAGCCAGCGCCCCGTGTTCACCTGCTGGCTGGGCCACGCCGTGGCCGAATCCGCCAGGACGCTCTTCAACCAGGCGGGCATACCCAGCTACGCCACGCCCGACACGGCCGTGCGCGCCTTCCTGGACATGGCCAACCACCGCCGCACCCAGGAACTGCTCATGGAGATGCCAGCGGACCTGCCCGCCGGGTTCAGCCCGGACACCGACGGAGCCCAGGGCGTGGTGCTCTCCGTGCTGGAGGCCGGGCGCTCCGAGCTCACGGAACCCGAGGCCAAGGTGGTGCTGGCCTCCTACGGCATCCCGGTGATCCGCTCCAAGCTGGTCAGGACCGTTGAGGAAGTCTCCGCCGCCGCCGAGGAGCTGGGCTTCCCCGTGGCCCTCAAGATTTTCTCTCCCGACATCCCCCAACCGTTCGACGTGGGCGGCGTGGTGCTCGACATCGAAGACCAGGAGGAACTGCGCCAGGCCGCCGTGGCCATCCGCACCCGGGCGCGCAAGCTCCAGCTCGGGGCCGACATCCAGGGCTTCATCGTGCAGCGCATGGGACGCCGGGGCGCGCAGGAGCTGCTCATCCAGGCCCAGGTGGACCCCGTGTTCGGCCCCTTCCTGCGCTTCGGCCAGGGCGGGCTGGCGGCCAAGCTCTCGCAGGACAAAGCCGTGGCCCTGCCGCCGCTGAACACCAGCCTGGCGCGCGACATGATCAACCGAACCCGCGTGGCGGCCTTCCTGCGCGGCCTGGGCGGACGCCCCCCGGCGGACATGGACGCCATCTGCCTGACGCTCATCAAGATCGCCCAGCTCATCACGGACATCCCCCAGATCATCGAGATCGACGTGAACCCCATCTTCGCGGACAGCCAGGGCGTTGCCGTGCTGGGCGCGCGCATCCGCGTGGCCGAGGCTATGTCCGGCGGGCAGGAGCGCCTGGCCATCCGGCCCTACCCCCGCGAGCTGGAAGAGGAAGCTGTGCTCAAGAACGGGCGGCACATCCTCATCCGGCCCATCCGCCCCGAGGACGAGCCCGCCCACTACGAGCTGCTCAAGCGCATCACCCCCGAGGACCTGCGCTACCGCTTCTTCGGCGTGGTGCGCGAGCTTTCGCACATGGAGATGGCCCGCCTGACCCAGATCGATTACGAGCGCGAGATGGCCTTCATCGCCACCGCGCCCGACGAGGAAGGCCACAACGAGACCCTGGGCGTGGTGCGGGCCTCCACCAAGCCGGACAACTCCCAGGCGGAGTTCGCCATCCTGGTGCGCTCGGACCAGAAGGGCCTGGGCATGGGCCGCCTGCTCATGGAGAAGATCATCCGCTACTGCCGCGACCGGGGCACCGCCGTGCTCTCCGGGCAGGCCCTGCTGGACAACAAGGGCATGCAGGGGCTGGCCGAAAAGGTGGGCTTCGATGTCTGGCGCAACACCGACGAGGACATCGCGGACATGCGCCTGGAGCTGCAAAAACGATAGCTTGTCGATAAGTTTTCTTTTCTATCTTACCGTTAACCAACACCATTCCAACAACAATCTCCCATGAGCAACACCGACGATTCCGGGCGCAACATCGCCCGCCTGCTGATAACCAGTCCCGACAGGCCCGGCCTCGTGGCGGCCGTGAGCCAGTTCATCTTCTCCCACGGGGCCAACATCACCCAGCTGGACCAGCACTCCACCGACCCCGAGGGCGGCAAGTTCTTCATGCGCCTGGAATTCCAGACCCCGCACCTGGACCTGGGGCGCGAGGCCCTGATGGCCGCCTTCGAGCAGGTGGTTGCCAAACCCTTCGAGATGCAGTGGTCCATCCAGTACGCCAAGCCCGCCAAACGGCTGGCGATCATGGTCTCGCGCCATGAGCATTGCCTCATGGAGCTGCTTTGGCGCTGGTCGCGTGGGGAGCTGCCCTGCGAGGCGGCCATGGTGGTCAGCAACCACCCCGACCTCAAGGAGGCCGTGGAGCGTTTCGGGGTGCCCTTCCACTACATCCCGGTGCCCCCGCGTGATCCCGAAGCCAAACGCAAAGCCGAGGAGCAAGCCCTGGAGCTGATACGTGGCCAGGCCGACGCCGTGGTGCTGGCCAGGTACATGCAGATACTCTCGCCCGGGTTCATCGAGGGGGCGGGCGCGCCCATCATCAACATCCACCACTCCTTCCTGCCCGCCTTCATCGGGGCGGACCCGTACCGCCAGGCCTTCCAGCGGGGGGTGAAGCTCATCGGGGCCACGGCCCATTACGTCACCGCCGAACTGGACGCAGGCCCGATCATCAGCCAGGACGTAGCGCACGTGTCGCACCGGCACGGCGTGGAGGAATTGAAGGACCTGGGGCGCGACCTTGAAAGGCAGGTGCTGGCCCGGGCCGTGCGGGCGCACCTGGAGGACAGGATCATCGTGGACGGGAACAAGACCGTGGTGTTCTAGCTGGATTTTGGGGAATATTTAATCGGGTTGTAGTCTCCGGGGTGGTCCGTGCGGGGCGGCGGGCGGCTGCTGTATTTGAAGAACATCCGCCGCCCGCCGCCCC
>JBKICO010000392.1:0-3236 GCA_046567065.1 Acidobacteriota bacterium | reverse complement strand
CGGCCTCCAGCACCTCGATGGTGTCGATGTCCAGCTTGCCGCAGATCAGCGCCAGCTCGTTCATCAGGGCGATGTTCAGGTCGCGCTGGGTGTTCTCGATGACCTTGGCCGCCTCGGCCACCTTGATGGAGCTGGCCCGGTGCACCCCGGCCGTGACCACCGCGCCGTACACGGCGCAGAGCAGGTCCGTGGTGGGGCCGTCCTGCCCGGCGACCACCTTCACGATGGTCTCCAGGGTGTGCACCTTGTCGCCGGGGTTGATGCGCTCCGGCGAGTAGCCCACGAAGAAGCCCTCGCCGCAGGTCAGGCCCGAGCGCTCCGAGAGGATGGGCACGCAGACCTCCTCCGTGAGGCCGGGGTACACGGTGGACTCGTAGACCACCACGCTGCCGGGGGAGAGGTTCTCGCCCACGGTGGTGGAGGCGGAGCGGATGGGGCGCAGGTCCGGGCTGCGGTGCGAGTCGATGGGCGTGGGCACGGCCACGATGATGAGCTTGCAGCCGCGCAGGCGGGCGGGGTCGCAGGTGTACTCCACGTCGGCGGCGGCCAGCCTGGCGGCATCCACCTCGCCGGTGTCGTCGCGGCCCTGGTTGAGTTGCTCTATGCGGCGGGGGGAGATGTCGAAACCCACCACCTTGAAGGAACCGGAGAGCGCCACGGCCAGGGGCAGGCCCACGTAGCCCAGGCCCACCACCGCTACTGTCGCGCTGCCGGATGTAAGTTCGTCGTAAGTGACCACATGTTTCTCCAAAATGAAATCGGGCGAAGGGTCCTTACCGGAGTTTGCCCCGGCCAGCAAGCGCACTGGACAGGACCTCCCCGCTGGGGCTAGGTGCTGCCCATGAACATCGACTGGAAAATCGTCGCCATGGGCCTTGGCATCGCGCTCGTGCTCGAGGGCCTGCCTTATTTCCTGCTCGCGGACAAGATGCCGGATGTCTTGCGCGCGCTGGCCTCCTCCAAGACCAGGACCCTGCGGATCATGGGGCTGTGCGCCATGATCGCCGGGGTGACCCTGGTCTGGCTGATGAAGCGCTGAACTCCGCTTTTGCCCTTCAACCCTGCTTGACGCCCACGTGGATGACCACGATGCCGAAAGCCAGGCGCTCCCAACTTACCGAAGCGAAACCCGAGGCGCGCATCTCCTGAGCCAGGGAGGGCGCGTCCGGGAATTCGCGGATGGTGTCGGCCAGATACTGATACGCCCCGTCATCCTTCGAAAAAATCTTTCCCAGAAGCGGCAGGAGCCGGTTCAGGTACAGGTTGTACACCCCGCCCAGGATGCGCTGCTTGCCGGAGCCGAACTCCAGGATGCACAGCCTGCCCCCGGGCTTGAGCACGCGCAAGAGCTCCGCGTAGGCCTCGGAGCGGGGCCGGATGTTGCGGATGCCGAAGGCGATGGTGGCGGCCTCGAACGTCTCGTCCGGGAAGGGCAGGGCCCTGCCGTCGGCCTGCACCGGGGCGATGGAGGCCACCCCGCGTTTCGCCAGCTTGCCCGCGCCCTGGACGAGCATGGGCAGGCAGAAGTCGGCGGCGGCGATGCGCGCGCGGGGATAGCGCCGGGCGATCTCCAGGGAGACGTCCAGGGTTCCGGCGGCAAGGTCCAGCACGCGGGGGCTGCCCGAGGCGGAAACGCCGATGTGGTCCACCAGCCGCCTGCGCCAGAGGATATCCAGCCCCAGGCTCAGGAAATGATTCAGAAAATCGTACCAGCCGGCGATGCGGCCGAACATGGAGGCCACGCTGCGGCCATGATCGGACGCCATGCTAGTCCATGTCCTTGGTTTCGCCCTGGTAGGGGGTGTGCTCGGTGATGGTGCGCAGCACCTCGAGGTAGATGCGCGAGAAGTGCGCCGTGAAGTTGGAGGGCGAGATGCGGCCCGTCTCCACGAACTTCACCACGATCTCCTTGGCCACTTGCAGGGCCTTGTCCTGTATCTTGTCCACGGCGTTCTCCGCAGTCTGGTGGTGAAAAAACCGCCCGGGGGGAAATGGCCTTTGACCACCAAAGGACAAACCGGGCGGAAAAGAGAAATACCTTGAAGCACTCCCCTTTTTTTCAAGAGGCTGCCTACCACGCCTGGAGGCGGGAGTCGAGGGGCGCGGCGGCGGGGAATTCCGCCCTCGCCGGAAGGGTTGGGTGCGGCGGCAGGGTACTGTGTTCGCTGTGGCCCGCCCGCCGGGTCGGGCCGCTTCCGGGTGCCCCTCCCGCGCGCGGCGCGGCCTGATATATTTGAAGAATATCAGGACGCGCCGCGCGCGGGAGGGGCACCCGGAAGCTGGGCGGCACCGCATCGGGCCCTAGCCGGGGCGCTGCATAGGGCCTTGCGGGGAGCGCAAAACGAGCCGAGGCCGCCAGCGCCGGGAATCCGGGCGGGCGGCCTCGATGCGAAAAGGTCGAGATCAGCGGGATGCTAGAACGGCAGCACCTTGCGGCCGCGGGCCTCCTCCAGCACCTCGGCCACGCCCAGGTAGAAGGCGGAAGCG
The DNA here is from genome assembly GCA_046567065.1 of Acidobacteriota bacterium. Classification (GTDB taxonomy): domain Bacteria; phylum Desulfobacterota; class Desulfovibrionia; order Desulfovibrionales; family Desulfovibrionaceae; genus Fundidesulfovibrio. Next base: position 749 of record JBKICO010000392.1, on the reverse strand, counting down.
CCGCAGACGATGCCTTCCCAGCCCGCGATGGTGCCGATGAGCGCGGAACCGGTCCAATCCCTGATTGCCAGCAGGAAGAAGAGCACGGTGAGCGAGCCGAAGATGAACTTGAGCACCGGGCCCTTGTTCAGCGTGCCGATCCACATGAAGAAGGTGAACACGCCCCACACGAACAGGTACCAGCCCATGTAGGCGTGCTCGGTGGGGGCGGTCAGGCCCATCTTGGGGGCCACGATGAGGAACACCAGGGTCAGCCAGAACATGCCGTAGCTGGTGAACGCGGTGTAGGCGAAGGTGTTGCCCTTCTTGTATTCGAGCACCCCGGCAATGACCTGGGCGATGCCGCCGTAGAAGATGCCCATGCCCAGGATCATGGCGCTGATGGGGAAGAACCCGGCGTTGTGGATGTTGAGCAGGATGGTGGTCATCCCGAAGCCGAGAAGGCCTACGGGAGCGGGATTGGCTGTGGTCTGGCTCATGGCCGAAAATCTCCTATTCCGGTCTGTTTTATGGTTGCAGGCAAGACCCCGCGGGGCGGGTCTTGGCCGGAGCTTGGCGCCGCGCGGCGCCAGGCTTCGGCCGAGGCTCGCCTGATATACGGCCGACCCGGTTCGAGAGCTCTCGGGGAGGCCGGCAGGGGCCGAAACGCGTGGTGTGGAAGCGCTTCCGCCAGGTCGGCGCGGAAGCGTCCGGGATGTCCCGGATGAAACGGCCCGCACGCGCTCGCGAGCGGGCCGCTGGAGGCCGGA
>JBKICO010000391.1:0-6380 GCA_046567065.1 Acidobacteriota bacterium | reverse complement strand
CGGAGCCTTCCCCCCCCGCCTTCAAGACGCCCCCTCCAGGGTGCCACCCCCGGAAAGCCAATACGTTAGCATCCATAATATGACAGAACCAGTGCAATGTCCGTCACAGAAGAACGCTGTCTCAAGCGGCCAAATTGAACACCACATACCCCGGTACAACCCGCCAAGCCATGCTCCGCCGCCATCGTGGGAGAACATCCTTGACGTATGTTCATGCCCCGCGTAGAGAATTGAGAATGTTGATATGTCAATGCTTTCTCCCTATAGACCACCTATTCTGATGCAAAGCCGCAGACGTGATCCAATAGGTAGCGGGCTCACTGTGGAATGTAGGTCCGCCCTGACGGCGGGCAAGGCCTCAGCCCATCCCCACGATCAGGCCGAAGTCCCTCAGCAGGGCCGGGCGCAGTCTGCACTTGCCTCCGACGAGAGGGCGTATGCCTAGACGAAAAGCACTCATCATCCTCGGGATGCACCGTTCCGGTACGTCCGTGCTCACGGCGCTGATCAACCGCCTCGGCGCGGCCATCTCCAGCAAGGTCTCTCCCGGCGCCCAGGACAATCCCGACGGCTATTTCGAGCCCCTGACGCTGCCGTCCATCCACGACGCCTTCACGGCCGCCTTCGGCCTTCATTGGCACGACCCCGCCCCCCTGCCCCCTGAGGCCTTCGAAAGCCCCGAGGCCAAGGCCTGCGTCCAGGCCATTGTGGACCTGCTGAAAACGGACTTCCTCGATACGCCGCTCTTCGTCGTCAAGGACCCGCGCATCTCCCGGGTGGCGCCCCTCTGGATCAGGGCGCTCAAGGAGTTCGAGGCCGACCCGCACTTCCTGATCGCGGTGCGCAACCCCATGGAGGTGGCGCTCTCGCTCGAGAAGCGCAACGCCTTCCCCCTGGCCAAATCGCAGCTCGCCTGGCTCGGGCACACGCTGGACGCGGAGCGCTTCACCCGCGAGCACCCCAGGGTGTTCTGCCACTACGACGAAATCTTCGGCGACTTCGCCTCCCTGGCTGGGCGCATAGCCGCCCGCCTGGGCGTCAGTTGGCCCAAGGAAGGCGAACTCCGGGAGGTTCAGGATTCGGGCGTCATCAAGCTGGATTACCGGCACCACCACCTGAGCCTGGAGGAGACCGCCGCCCACCCGGAAACGTTGCCTTGGAGCCTGCGGGCCTACCGGGCCCTGCTGGCCCACATCGCAACCGGCAAGCCCGGCGCGCTCAAACCCCTGCGTGCGGTGTGGGAGGGCTTCGAGGCGGCCGTGCCCGCCTTTTCCCTCCTCCAGCGGGACGCCGAGGAGGCCGGGGCCAGGGCCGCAATCCAGGAGCAGGCGCTCCACGCCGAATACGCCTCCCGCCTGGAGGAACGCGCCCGGCGCATCTCCTCCCTTGAGCGGCGCATCATCGAGCTCGTCGACGACGCCACCCAGGCCCGCGCCTCGTGCTCGGCCCTCAGGAAGGAGCTGGCCGCCATGAGCCAGCGGGTGGCCCTCGAGCCCGGGGCCGCCGAAAACTCCGCCGGGATCGCGGCCAAGGCCGCCGAACTGGAGGACCGCCTCTCCGGAAGCGAGGCCCTGCTGGAGGCGCGGACCCGCGAAATCGAAGCCCTCCGGGAAGAACTCCAGGCCGAGAGGCGCGAGCGCCTGGCCAAAACGGACATGTTCGCGGACCTGCTGGCCAAGAATCAGGCCAGCCTGAACATCGCGACCTCGCACGGCGATCGCCTGGAGGAGGAGATCACCAGACTCGCCGCCGAGCTCGAAGCCACCAAGAACCATGCGGAGCGCCAAAGGCAGGCCCTTGCGGAAACGGCCAGGGAAGCCGCCGCGAGCAGGAATTCCATGGCCCGCCAGGCCCGCCTGCTTCAGGTCAGCGGCGAGAAGATCGAACAGGCCAGAAACAGCGCCCTCCAGAGCAGGGACACGCTGCACGCCCTGCTCAAGGAATTCTGCCTCCGGTCCATCAACCTTTCCGGCCCCGGAGCCCAGAGCCTGCGCAGCGTCCTCTTCGGGGAGCCGGCCCTCCAGCGGGCCGGCATCCCACGCGACGCGCGATCCCTGCCTGAAGCCTTCCAGGCCCTGTCTTCCGGCGAAAGAAGCTCCATCACCCCGCTCTTCGAGGACTGGTGGTACCTCGAGCGCCACCCCGAGGCCGCGGTGTCCGGGCTGGCGCCTCTGGAGCACTATCTCAGGGAAGGGGCCGCGAGCGGCTTCGAGCCTTCGCCCGTGTTCGACAGCGGATACTACTTCGAATGCCTGGGCCTGGAAGGGCAGCCCCCGTGCGACGCCCTCAGCCATTACTGCGCCGCGGGCGCGGACCAGGGCGCGAGCCCCCACCCGCTTTTCGACCCCGCCCACTACCTGAAGCAGGCCCCCGAAGCCACGGCCGGCGGGCTGGCCCCCCTTGCGCACTACCTGCTGCACGGCGGCAAGGCCTCGCCCCACCCGGCGTTCGATCCGGCGTACTACCTTGCCCAGTGTTCCCAAACCCCGGACCAGCCCCTGCTGCGCCATTACCTCACCACGGGCTCGGCCGAAGGGCTCTCGCCGCACCCCCTGTTCGACCGCAAGCACTACCTGGCCCACTCCCCGGACGTGGCCGAATCGGGCATGGACCCCCTGCTGCACTATCTGGCCTGGGGCTGGATGGAGGACCGCACCCCCCACCCCCTGTTCGATCCGGCATATTTCAGGGAGCGGATGCAGCTCGACGGCCCCCCGGAGAGCAACCCCCTGCTCCTGTACCTTTCACTGCCGCCGCTGGAGCGCCCCTCCACGCATCCGCTGTTCGACGCTCCGTACTACATCCGCCGCAACCCCGACGTGGCCGGGGCGGGTTACGACCCCCTGCTGCACTACCTGCGCACCGGCGGGTACGAGAAGCGCAACCCGCACCCCCTCTTCGACAGCGAGTACTACCTGAGCAGCAACCCGGACGTGGCCGAGGCCATGCTCAACCCCCTGGCGCACTTCGTGGAGCACGGCGGGGCCGACGGCCGCAAGCCGCACCCCCTGTTCGACTCGGCCCTCTACCTGCGCAACAACCCGGACGTGGCCGAAGCCGGATCGAACCCGCTGGTGCACTTCCTGCGCTACGGCTGGGCCGAGGGCCGCACACCCCATCCGCTGTTCGACCCGGCCTACTACCTCGAACACAACCAGGACGTGGCCAAAGCGGGGATCAACCCCCTGCGCCACTTCGTGGAGAGCGGCGGCATCGAGGGCCGCAGGCCGCACCCGCTCTTCGATTCCCGGTACTACCTGGCCCACTGCCCCGAAGCCGAAGCCAAGCGGATCAACCCGCTCGTACACTGGCTGCGGGGCGACAACCAGCATATCTACAACCCCAGCGCGGCCTTCGACACGCCCTATTACCTCTCCGTGCATCCCGACGTCGCCGCCAAGGGTGAAAACCCCCTGGTCCACTACCTCCGGCACGGCGCCAACGGGCCTACCGCCACCCCGAAGGCCCGCAACCAGGCCCACTACGTGCCCAAGCCCGGGCAGCTCCCGGGGCTCAACCCCCTCAACCTGGCCATCGACGCGGCGCTGGCCCGCGCGCCCCGGCTCAACCTGCTTCTGCCGAGCCTGGCCATGCGCCACATGTCCGGCGGCCCCAACACCGCCGTCAACATCGGCTACCACCTGGCCGCCAAGGGCGTGGACGTGCGCTTCATCGGCACCGACGCCCCCATGGACGCCGACCCGGAGCTCTTCCACACCCACGCCACCGTGCTCTCGGGCCTGCCGCGCCAGGAGAGGATCACGCTCGCCGACGCCCACGACCGCTCCAAGCCCCTGTTCATCGGCGAGAACGACATCTTCTTCGCCACGGCCTGGTGGACGGCCCAGATGGTGAAGTACGCGCTGCCCCTCACCCGGCGCAAACGCTTCATCTACCTCATCCAGGACTACGAGCCCATCCTCTATCCCGCGTCCAGCCCCTACGCCATGGCGCAGGAGACCTACGACCTGGATTTCGTCCCCCTGGTGAACACCAGCCTGCTCATGGAGTTCCTGCAGGCCAACCGGATCGGCCGCTTCGCGGACCCGGAGTTCGCCTCCAGGGCCATCGTCTTCGAGCCCGCGGTGTGCAGGCAGGCCTTCTACCCCGAAGCCCGCGAGGACACGGAGCGCCGCAGGCTGCTCTTCTACGCCCGCCCCACCAAGGGCAAGCGCAACCTGTTCGAGATAGGCGTGACGGCCCTGCGCAAGGCCGTGGCCGAGGGCGTGTTCGACCCGTGCCAGTGGGAGTTCCTCGGCATGGGCGAGAACTTCAAGCCCGTGGCCCTGGGCCAGGGTGCGGTCCTGCGACCGGCCCCGTGGCTCGACTTCAACGCCTACGCCGCGCAGATGCGCCAGGCTGACATCCTGCTGAGCCTCATGCTCTCGCCGCACCCGAGCTACCCCCCCCTGGAGATGGCCGCCTGCGGCAAGCCCTGCGTCACCAACACCTACGCCACCAAGGACGCGGACAAGCTCCACTCCCTCTCGCCCAACCTGATCGCGGTGCCCCCCACCGTGGAGGACCTGGCCGCGGCATTGGCCGCCGCCTCGGAAATGCCCGCGGGCGAGGGGTCCCTGGGCCTTCCCTCCTCCTGGGAGGAGGTCATAGAGGGCATGATGCCCCCGCTGCTGGAGTCGCTGGCCATCATGAGCGACTCCCCCATGGGCGAGCCCGTGCCCGCCGGGCCTGACGACGCCCCGCAGGGGTTGGCCGTGCTGCCGGGGTACGAGGGCTGGCCCTCCAGCCCCTACGACGTCCACCGCCGCCAGCGGCTGGCCCGCCGCAGGAACGTGCGGCCCCAGGCCCCGCCCCCGGCCCTGTTCAGCTTCCTGACCACGGTCTGGAACACCGACCCGAAGTACGTCTCCGCCCTGGCGGCCACCGTGTTCAACCAGGAAGGCGGCCTGGACTGGGAGTGGGTCATCCTGGACAACGGCAGCACCCGCCCCGAGGTCGTCGCGCTGCTGCGGCGGCTCTCTGAGCACCCCCGCGTGCGCCTGTTCCGGGTGGAAGAGAACGCCGGGATCATCGGCGGGATGCGCATGGTCCTGGAGCAGGCCCGCAACCGTTACGTGCTGCCCCTGGACTCCGACGACCTGCTCACCCCCGACTGCCTGCGCCTGCTGGCCGAGCGCCTGGAGCGCGCGGGATGGCCGCCCATTTGCTACACCGACGAGGACAAGGTGCTCGAGGGCGCCTTCCGCGACCCCTATTTCAAGCCCGACTTCGACCCGGTGCTGCTCTTCCACTCCTGCTATATCGCGCACCTGGGGGCCTTCGACCGCGAAACAGCCCTGGAACTGGGCGTCTACGACGACCCCAAGTCCGAGGGTTGCCACGACTGGGACACCTTCCTGCGCTTCTACGTTGCCGGGCACACCCCCGTGCATCTGGACGAGGTTGTCTACACCTGGCGGATGCACCTGCAGTCCACGGCCATGAACATCGGCTCCAAGTCCTACATCCACGATTCGCACCAGCACCTGCTGAACAAATTCCTGCACTCCCGGGTCAGCGGCTACCGCTTCAGCCTGGAGCGCAGCACCCTCTTCCAGGGCTCGCCGGACTGGCGCTTCGTCCGCGGCGGGCAATCCCTCACGCCGGTGCTCTCGGTGGTCGTGGGCCACTGCGCGCCGGAGAGCCCCGGCCCCCTGCCGGACCTGCCGCACCGCCAGCTCTTCCTGCCCACCCTGGACTTCGACCTGCTCGAACAGATCGCCTCCAACTGCCTGCGCTCCGGAGAGCTGATCCACCTGCGGGACGGCGCGGCAGTGCCCAGGGACGGCGAATGGTTCACCGAAGCCCAGGGGCTCATGGAGCTCTTCCCGGATACGGTCATGGTGGGCGGCCCGGTGTACGAGCAGGGCCGCGTGGCCTTCGCGGGCATGGCCTTCGGGCTCGACGACGGGCTCGTCACGCCGGAAAAGGGGCGCGTCGAGAGCGACCCGGGCTACTTCGCGCAGATGTGGAAGCCCCACAGCGCCTGCGCCGTGCCCGCCCTGCACGCCGTGATCGATCCCGGCTTCCTGCTCATGGCCCTGCGCCGCCTGGCCACCCTGGAGGACCGCCCCTCCCTGGTCTGCCTGGGGACCTGGCTCGGCGCCCTGGCCCGCTGCGAAGGCCGCCGGGTGGTCTACACGCCGTTCATGAAGTCGGACCTGAAGAGCCCCAGGGACACCGCGCCCTCCCTGCGCCAGCGCCACCTGCTGCGCCTCTGCCACGGCGACCTGGCCAGGGATTCGAGCCTGTATTCCCCGCTGCTCTCGCGCGACCCGGCCCGGGCCTACCAGCCGGCCTTCCCGGGCGAGGCTGCGCCCCCGGTCCCTCCCCTGGAGGACTACGCCGCCTACCACGGCCTGGCCGCCCAGGCCGCGCGC
>JBKICO010000390.1:0-2544 GCA_046567065.1 Acidobacteriota bacterium | reverse complement strand
GGATGGCGGCGCTGGTGGACTGCTTCATCTCCTCCAGGCGGTGCAATATCCAGGCGTGGTGCAGGGGTAGCTCGCCGTCCAGGGGGGCGTTGGGCAGCTCTTCCGGCAGGTTCATCAGGCTGAAGCGGGCCGCGTTCCAGAGCTTATTGACGAAGTGGCGGTAGCCCTCGATGCGCTCCTCGGAGAGCTTGATGTCGCGCCCCATGGCCGCGAAGGCCGTGAGAGTGAAGCGCAGGGCGTCGGTGCCGAACTTGTCGATCATGATCAGCGGATCGATGACGTTGCCCGTGGACTTGGACATCTTCTTGCCCTCGGCGTCGCGCACCAGGGCGTGGATGTACACGTGCCGGAAGGGCACCTCGTCCATGAAGTGCAGGCCCATCATCATCATGCGGGCCACCCAGAAGAAGAGGATGTCGAAGGCCGTGACCAGCACCGAGGTGGGGTAGAAGGCCTTGAGCTCGGGGGTCTTGTCCGGCCAGCCCAGGGTGGAGAAGGGCCACAGCGCGGAGGAGAACCAGGTGTCGAGCACGTCCGGGTCCTGCTGGAGCTGGCCGCCGCAGTCGCAGGCGGCGGGGTCCTGCCGGGCCACGATGAGCTTGCCGCAACTCTGGCAGGTCCAGGCCGGGATGCGGTGGCCCCACCAGATCTGGCGCGAGATGCACCAGTCGCGGATGTTGTCCAGCCAGTGGTAGTAGGTGGTGGTCCACTGCTCGGGATAGATCTGGGTGCGCCCGGTCTCCACGGCGGCGCGGGCCACCTCGGCCAGGGGCCCGGCCTTGACGAACCACTGGGGGGAGACGTGGGGCTCGACCACGGTCTTGCAGCGGTAGCACTCGCCCACGGAGTGGTCGTGCTCCTCCACGGAGACCAGCAGCCCCTGCTCCTTTAGGTCCTCCACCACCTTCTTGCGGCAGGCCTCGCGGCTCATGCCCTGGTAGGCGGCCCCGGCGGCGGCGTTCATGTTGCCCTCGCCGTCCATGACCTGGAGGATCTCCAGGTTGTGGCGCCGGCCCAGGTCGAAGTCGTTCATGTCGTGGGCGGGGGTGACCTTGAGCGCGCCCGTGCCGAACTCGCGGTCCACGTAGGCGTCGGCGATCACCGGGATTTCGCGCCCAACCAGGGGCAGCTTGACCATCTTGCCCACGAAGGCGGAGTAGCGCTCGTCCTCGGGGTGCACGGCCACGGCCGTGTCGCCAAGCAAGGTCTCGGGGCGGGTGGTGGCCACGATGAGCTCGCCCGAGCCGTCGGCCAGCACGTAGCGCAGCTCGTAGAGCGCGCCCTTCTTGGGGCTGTGCTCCACTTCCAGGTCCGCCAGGGCGGTCTGGCAGCGCGGGCACCAGTTGATGATGTAGTCGCCCTTGTAGATCAGCCCCTCTTCGTACAGGCGAACGAAGACTTCGCGCACAGCCTTGGAGAGGCCCTCGTCCATTGTGAAGCGTTCGCGGGTCCAGTCGACGCTGGCGCCCATGCGCCTGATCTGGTTCAGGATCTTGCCGCCGTATTCCTTGCGCCATTCCCAGACGCGCTCGATGAAGGCTTCGCGGCCCAGCTCGTGGCGGGAGGAGCCCTCCTTGGCCAGGGCGCGCTCCACGACGTTCTGGGTGGCGATGCCCGCGTGGTCCGTGCCGGGCACCCAGAGCACCTTGCGGCCCAGCTGGCGCATGTGGCGGCAGAGGATGTCCTGCACGGTGAGGTTCAGGGCGTGGCCCATGTGCAGGGTGCCGGTGACGTTGGGCGGAGGGATGACTATGGAAAACGGATCGCCATCGGCGGCGGGATCGGCTGTTCCGGCCCCGGACTCTTCCCAGAACGAAAGCCAGCGGGCTTCGACGTCTACGGGTTCGTAGCCCTTGGCCAGTGTGGTGTCTGACATGAAATCGGCTCCTTTTCGGTCGCGGCGCAATACTCTTTTTTCGCGCGGTTGTCATCACCGCGCCCCCGGGCGCGCTTCCCCCCGTGGTTCATGGATTTTCCGGCGTTGTGTCCGCCTCGAGGATGGGGCACAAGGGGCCGATGATCCACGTGCTCTGGGACGAGGCCCATCTGTGGGGCGTGCTGCTCATCCGGGCGCTTTCGGCCTGGGGCCTTCCCGCGCGCCTGGTGCGCGCCCACGAGCTGGCCGGGGGCCTGCTCACGCGTGAGGCCCCGGCGCTCTTGGCCGTGCCCGGCGGGTTCGCCAGCCGCAAGGCCGCCTGCCTCGGCCCCGCAGGGCTGGAGGCCGTGCGCGGCTACGTGCGCGGCGGCGGCAGCTACCTGGGAATCTGCGGCGGCGCGGGCCTGGGGCTCACGGTGCCGGGCGGGCTTGGCCTGTGCCCCTGGACGCGCGAACCCTTCGCCCACCGGCTGCAGCACTTCGCCTCCGGCAATGTGGAGCTTTTGCCCCAGCCCGGGCCATACACCCCCGCCGGGCTGCGCGAGCCCCTGGCCCCGGTCTGGTGGCCCGCCGCATTCCGGCCCCACGGCCCGGGCGTGAGCGTGGTGGCCGCCTACGGCCGCCCCGGCCCCGGGTTCATGATGGCGGACATTCCGCTCTCCCTGGTG
>JBKICO010000389.1:0-4892 GCA_046567065.1 Acidobacteriota bacterium | reverse complement strand
CAGGCCAGGGGCCAGACCTCGTCGATCATCTCGATGAGCTGCACCTTGATGCGCCCGCGCAGGTCGGCGGGGATGTCCTGCAGGTCCTTTTCGTTGCGGGCCGGGATGAGCACCCGCTTCATGCCCGCGCTGACCGCCGCCAGGATCTTCTCCTTGATGCCGCCCACGGGCAGCACGCGCCCGCGCAGGCTTATCTCTCCGGTCATGGCCACGTCGTTGCAGACGGGCGTGTTGGTCAGCGCGGAGATCAGCGCCGTGACCAGGGTCACGCCTGCCGAGGGGCCGTCCTTGGGGGTGGCGCCCGCGGGCACGTGGATGTGGATGTCGTGCTTCTCCAGGAAGGCCGGGTCGATGCCCAGCTTGTCCGAGCGGGAGCGCGCGTAGGACATGGCCGCCTGCGCCGACTCCTTCATCACCTCGCCCAGCTTGCCGGTCATGATGAGCCCGCCCTTGCCGGGCATTGTGGTCACCTCGATGTGCAGGATCTCGCCGCCCACGGGGGTCCAGGCCAGGCCCACGGCCACGCCGGGGGGCAGCTCGCGCTCGGTCTGCTCGTCCAGGAAGCGCGGGATGCCGAGCAGCTTGGGCAGCAGCCTGGCCGTGACCTTGAAGGGCGGCTTCTCGCCCTCGGCTTTGCGCCGGGCCAGCTTGCGGCAGATGGTGCCCACCTCGCGCTCCAGGTTGCGCAGGCCCGCCTCCCGCGTGTACTCGCGGATGGTCTTGGCCAGCACTGCGTCGTTCAGCTCCACGTCGTCGGGCTTGAGCCCGTTTTCCTTGATCTGGCGGCCCAGGATGTACTTTCGGGCGATCTTGACCTTCTCCTGCTCGGTGTAGCCCGGGATGCGGATCACCTCCATGCGGTCCAGCAGGGGGCCGGGGATGGTGTCGAGCATGTTGGCCGTGCAGATGAACATCACCTTGGAGAGGTCATAGGGCACGCCGAGGTAATGGTCCTGGAAGGAGAAGTTCTGTTCCGGGTCCAGCACCTCCAGCAGGGCCGAGGTTGGGTCGCCCCGGTAGTCGGAGCCCACCTTGTCGATCTCGTCGAGCATGATCACGGGGTTGCGCGTGCCCGCCGATTTGATGGACTGGATCAGCCTGCCCGGCATGGCCCCGATGTAGGTGCGCCTGTGGCCCCTGATCTCGGCCTCGTCGCGCATGCCGCCCAGGGACATGCGCACGAACTTGCGGCCCAGGGCCCGCGCGATGGAGCGGCCAAGGCTGGTCTTGCCCACGCCGGGGGGGCCGACGAAGCAGAGGATGGGCCCCTTCATCTTGGGGTTCAGCTTGCGCACGGAGAGGTACTCCAGGATGCGCTCCTTGACCTTCTCCAGGCCGTAGTGGTCGTCCTGGAGGATCTGGTTGGCCTCCTTGATGTCCAGCCGGTCCTTGGACATGCGCTTCCAGGGCAGGTCGGTGATCCAGTCCAGGTAGGTGCGGATCACCGAGGCCTCTGAGGAGTCCTGGTGCATGGTGGAGAGCCGCTTGAGCTGCTTCTCGGCCTCGGCCTTGACGTCCTTGGGCAGCCCGGCCTTGGCGATGGCCTTGCGCAGCTCGTCGAGCTCCTCGCCCTCCTCCTGGCCTTCGCCCAGCTCGCGGCGGATGGCCTTCATCTGCTCGCGCAGGAAGAAGTCCTTCTGGGCCTTGTCCATGCCTTCCTTGGCCATGGACTGGATCTTGGCCTGCACGGAGGCCACCTCCACCTCCTTGTTGAGCTGGGAGTTGACCAGCTCCAGGCGGGGGACGGGCTCCAGGGTCTCCAGGATCTTCTGGGCCTCCTCCACGCGCATGCGCAGGTTGGAGGCGATGAGGTCGGCCAGGCGGCCCGGCTCGTTGACGGAGTTGAGCACGCTCATGATGTCCGTGGCGGAGATGCCGCGCAGGGAGAGTATCTTCTCGCTCTGCTCGCGGGCGGCGCGCATCAGCGCCTCCTCGCCCACGCCCACCTCGGGGTGTTCCGGCTCCTCCAGCACGGTGACCAGGGCCTCAAGGTGCGGCTCCGTCCTCACGAAGCGGTTCACCTTGGCCCGGGCGAGGCCCTGCACCAGCACCTTGAGCCTGCCGTCGGGCATCTTGAGCATGCGCATGATCATGCCCACGGTGCCGGTTTCGTAGAGATCCTCGGGCTTGGGCTCGTCGACCTTCTCGTCCTTCTGGGTGAGGATGAGGATGTAGCGGTTCGAATTGAGCGCGGCGTCCACGGCGGCCACGGATTTCTCGCGGCCGACGAACAGGGGCAGGATCATATAATTGAAAACGACGATGTCGCGCACGGGCAGGACCGGCAGCAGGGCGGGGATGTCCAGCTTGGCCTGTTCGGGGCCGGGCACCACGGTCTCCTCGGAGACGGGATGCTCCGAGGGTTCCTCCGGCGCGGCGTTTTGCGGTAAGTCGTTATGTTCGGTGGTCATGGATCACTCCTTGTGGCTTCGATTGTCCGGGATGGATTCCCGATCCGTCGAGGGCCGAAATCGCGCTAAAGCAATGATGCCTTCCTGAAACTGTAAAACCTCTTGTCAGCCACGATCACGTGGTCCAGCAGCTTCACCCCCAGGCCGTGGGCCGCCAGCTTCACCTGGCGGGTTATCTCCACGTCGGCGTTGGAGGGCTTGGGGTCGCCGCTGGGATGGTTGTGCACCATCACCAGCCCGGCGGCCTGGCGGTTCAGGGCCAGGGCCAGCACCTCCCGGGGGTAGACCGGGGTCTGGTCCACGGTGCCCTTGCTCACGCACTCCCAGCCGAGAACCCGGTTGGAGGCGTCCACCAGCAGCACCCAGAACTCCTCGCCGGTCAGGTGGCCCAGGCGCTCCCGGGCCAGGTCCGCCACCACCTTGGGGTCGTCCACCAGCACGCGCTCGCGCACGTCCTGCTCGCCCAGGCGGGCCAGAAACTCCCGCCAGAGCCCCCAGAACACGCTCAACCCCTCCCCGAAGCCCTCGACCTCCATCAGGTCGGCCTGCCGGGCCTGGTACACCCCCCGCAGGGAGCCGAAGCGCTCCAGCAGGGCCTTGGCCAGGGGCTTTGCGTCCCGCCTTGGGTTGGCGTAGCCCAGCAGCAGTTCAAGGATCTCGTAGTCGGCCAGAGCACGGGGGCCGTCCTGAAGACGCTGCTTCAAGCGGCTGCGGTGGCCCAAGTAGTGGGGTTGATTCTTTTGTTTAAGCATAGAAGTGCCCATGCGCAAGCCCCTCGCGCGTTTTTCGGCCGAAGATGATGCGATTATCCCGTTCGGGCCGCCAATGTCCGGGTTATTTCATGAAATGGACGCTCAGTTGCGGCCCCTGACCCGGGCGAACAGCATGTGCAGCTCCGCCACCAGCAACTCAAGGGCCTGATCTGGGGATTTGCGCCCCGACTTCACCGAGCATTCCGCCTCCATGGCCAGGTCCCACATCTTGGCCAGCCCGGCCGTGCCGAGCCGCCCGGCCATGGGCGTCTTGAGCTTGCGCACGTAGGGGTGGGCCTTGCACTCCGGGTCCTCATGCAGGAGCTGCCACATCAGGCGGTATTCGCGGGCCAGGATGGCCAGGAACTGGAACAGGAAGCCGTCGTCGCTTGAGAGCTGGTGCCCGAAGACCGTGCGCCAGACCCCGGCGGGGTCGCGCCCCTCCTCCAGGGCTTTGAGGAAGCCGAAGATGTCCAGCTCGGCCTCCACGGGGTTCATGCCCGCCAGGTCGGCCCCGATCTCGCCGTCCACGGCGGCCAGCTCCAGCTTCTCCAGCTCCGCCGAGGCGGCGGCCATGTTGCGCGGAAGCAGCCTGGTCAGCTCGGAGAGCGCCCCCTTGCCGAAGCGCAGGTTGCGGCTCTGGGCCCACTGGCGCAGCAGGGGGCCGAGGGTCTCCTCCGTGAGCCCAGGGGATATCCATACCCAGCCCTTCTGCTGCCCCACCTTCCAGTAGGGCCTCTCGGCCAGCCCCTTGGGCAGGGACGGCCCCTTCTTGGGGTCGTGCGGGCCTTCCAGGCAGATCACGGGCCAGGCGTGCTCGTTGAAACCGGAGAGCGGGCGGGCCAGTTTCTCCCAGAAGTCGGCCCCGAGCCCCTCGGCGCGGCGCAGCACCACCGCTTTGGGTTGGGCGAAAAGGCTCACGGTGGAGAGGGCCTGCCACCAGGCTGGGTCGAAGTCGTCGGCGTCGCCCCAGAAGACCTGGCGGGCGAAGCCCCCGCCGGAGGCGGCCATGAGCTGTTCCAGCCTGCGTTTGACCATTTCCGGGTCCGGGCAGACGAGAAAGGTGAATCCTGGGCGCTGGCTCATTGTTCTGCGAAGGGTTTTGCGCCCAGGCGCGTGATCGAACGGCTCTTCCAGGCCTGGGCCAGGAAGCCCGCCTCTGCCAGCAGCAGATAGAGCGGCTTGGGGATCAGGGGGTTGGCCGCAAGCTCCCGCGCCTCAGCCGGTACCGGCCGCCCATCGAGCAGGGCGCGTGCGGCCATGTCCAGGGCGCGGGCCACGGGGGCGGCCATCCTGCCGCGCGCGGCCAGGGACTCGCCCCCAAGCGCCCCGGAGCCGCCGAAGCCGAGCCCGCCTGCCCATTCCAGCCCGGCCTTGCGGGCGAAAATCCGGCTCACGGCCAGGCTGACGCCGGTGTGCGCGGCCTCGGGGAAGCCGCAGCAGAACAGGGCGCAGAAGCGCTTGGGCTCCTCACCCCGCCAGGGTTCGGCGGCCAGGAACTCCATGGCCCTGAGCACCTGGGCCGGGGGCGAATCGACGTACACCGGCGCGCTCAGCACCACCGTGTCCGCCCAGGCGAAGGCCGCATGCAGCCTGGCCCTGCCCTCCTGCGCGTCCAGCAGGCCGCTGACGCGCAGTATCTGCGGCTCAGTGGCGTGGTCGAGCGCGGCCATGCGCTCCAGCAGCTCCCGCCCGAGCATCAGGGAGACACCCCCCGCCCTGGGGCTGC
>JBKICO010000388.1:0-3179 GCA_046567065.1 Acidobacteriota bacterium | reverse complement strand
GCGAGCACCTGGAGAACCTCATGGTCCGGCACTCCGTCCAGGCCGAGATCATGGTCTTCCCCGAGGCGGACTACCGCTTCCGCATCCAGATATCCAGGGAGCAGTGGGGCAGGGTCATGCAGGCCGAAGGCGAGGGGCTCGATTACGAGTCCTTCAAGGACGCCATGGGCCCCACCGCCGACGACGCCGACTACATGCGGGCCATGTCCGCCACGCGCGCGGCCATCCGCAAGATCCAGATGAGGGCCCTGCCGCCGGAGTAGCCGCCCGGCCCGCCTCCCTGCCGCCGCCCTGGCCGCTTGCCGCCGGGGGGGATAGCCGCTACTGTCCGCCCACGTTTTTCAGGGGGCTTTCCCGCCCGATGGTGCATCCAATGCCGCAGATCCTCATCGCTGACGACTCCATGTTCCAACGCTTCGTGCTCTCCAGGCTCGTGAAGGACCTGGGCTGCGAGCCCCTCGAAGCCTCCAATGGCCAGGAATGCCTGGACATCGGCCTGAACGCCGACCCGGACCTCATCGTCCTGGACCTGAACATGCCCGTGCGCGGCGGGCTGGACGTCCTGGAGGAGTTGCGCAAGGCCGGGCGCAGGGCTCCCACCCTGGTGGTCACGGCGGACATCCAGTCCACCACGCGCCAGCGCTGCGAGGAACTGGGAGCCGCCAGGCTCCTGAACAAGCCCGTGGAGGAGGACGCCTTCCGCGAGGCCGTCCTCCAACTGCTCGAATCGCGCTGAGCCCGGGCCGCGCCCTTCCACTTCCGGGGGCCGCCGAGCCCAGGACGACATGCACGAAGCAGCGTTGTTCGAAATCTTCAGGCAGAGCAGCCTGCAGCAATTCACCCAGGCTGAAACGGCCCTGCTCGACCTGGAGTCGAGCCCGGCGTCACCTGCCGGGCCAGCCCTCGAGGCCCTGTTCAGGGCCGTGCACACGGTCAAGGGCGACGCGGGTTCGCTCAAGCTCTCCCATCTTTCCCAACTCTGCCACGGAGTTGAAACAGCCCTCTCCGGCCTGCGCGGCGAGGGGCTGAGCCTCTCGGCTGGAGCCGTCACCAGCCTGTTGGCCGTTCTGGACGCGCTCAAGCAAGCCGTGGAGCCCGGCCAGGCCGCGCAGGAGCGCCTCCCGCAGGAGGGGCTGCTCGCCCGGCTGCTGGAGGACGTGGCCTCCCATGCGCGGGGGAAGCCCGAACCCGCCGGGCAGGCCGCCTGTACGCCCGCGCCCCAGGAGGAGCCCCTGCCCCAGGAGCGCGGCACCGGCGACTTCACCGTGCAGGCCGAGCAGCTCGACCAGATGATCGGCCACGCCAACGAGATCATGCTGCTCCAGACCCGCCTGGCCGCCCTGGCCCAGCGCGACGGCCTGCACGAGTACGCCGCCCTGGCCGACGAGCTGGCAGGCCGCAACGCGGCCATGGGCCGCAGCGTGCTGGCCATGCGCATGATGCCGCTCGCGCGCGTGGTGCCCAAATACCGGCGCATCGTGCGCGACGTGAGCGTACGCACGGGCAAGAACGCGGAGCTGCGCGTCTCCGGCGAGCTGACCGAGCTGGACAAGACCGTGGTGGAGAAGCTCAACGGCCCTCTGGTGCACCTGCTGCGCAACGCGGTGAGCCACGGGCTGGAGGCCCCGGAGCGGCGCGCCCGGGCGGGCAAGCCGCCCACGGGCCTGGTGGCCCTGGACGCCCGGCTTGAAGGCGGCGAGATCGTCATCGCCGTCAGCGACGACGGCGCAGGCATCGACCCGCAGGCCGTGCTGGAGCGCGCCAGGGGCATGGGGCTTGCACCGCAGGACCACCCCTACACCGAGCAGGAGGCCCTGGAGCTGGTCTTTCTTCCCGGGCTCTCCACCAGCGGGGCGGTGGACGACATCTCGGGGCGCGGCGTGGGCCTGGATGCGGTGCGCGCCGCCCTGGCCGCCCTGGGCGGCTCCGTGGCCGTGGAGAGCGGGGCGGGCCGGGGCGCATGCTTCACCCTGCGCCTGCCCGTGGCCCTCACCCTCATGGAGTGCCTGCGCCTGAAGGTGGCGGACCAGGACTATTTCCTGCCCCTGGAGTGCGTGCTGCACTGCCAGGAGGGTTCCGGCATGGAGCCGGGAACAGCCGCGCACCTGGGCACCTTCAGCCTGTTCGGGCGCAAATGCCCCTGCCTGGCCCTGGATGTGTACTTCGGCCAGCGGGAGCGCAGCATGTCGCTCACGATGGTGGCGGCGCGCCTGGGCGGGGAGGTTTTCGGAATCTGCGTGGACGGAGTGCCCGGGCTCAGCCAGGTGATGGTCAAGCGGCTGGACCGGCCCCTGACGGCGGGGGGGTGTTTCCTGGGGGCGGCGCTCAACGCCGAGGGAGGCATGTCCCTCATCGTGGACCCGCGCCACGTCATGCGCCTGCTGCACCCGGAGGGCTGAGGCGGCGGCGCTTCCGGCTCAGGCCTGAGGCGGGGAGGGCTCCGGCTTGCCGGAATCCACGTGGACCCTGTTGCGCCCCCCGGCTTTGGCCGCGTAGAGGGCCTGGTCCGCCCGGTAGAGCAGCGCGTACATGTCCATGTTGTCTTGCAGGCTGGCCACGCCCAGGCTCACGGTGTAGCGGACCACGTCGCCGTTGTCCGTGATGTGCGTGCCCGCCTCCACCGCGCTCCTGATGCGTTCTGCCACCCGGGCCGCGTCCTTGCGGTTGGCGGCGGGCAGGATGATGAAGAACTCCTCGCCGCCGGTGCGCGCCAGCACGTCCGAGCCCCGCAGCCCCTGCGAGGCGGTCTCCGCGAAATTCCTGAGCACGTCATCGCCCACCTGGTGGCCGAAGCGGTCGTTGATGGACTTGAAACGGTCCAGGTCCATGGCGATGAGCGCCAGGGGCTGGCCAGAGCGCCGGGAGCGGCGGATCTCCGAGTCCAGGCGGTCGAAGAAGGCCCGGCGGTTGTCCAGCCTGGTCAGGTGGTCCTTGGTGGCCAGCTCGATGAGCTTGGCCTCCATGGCCTTGCGGGCCTCAATCTCCCTTTCGAGCTCCCCGGTGATGCGCAGGTTGTCGCGCAGGCGGTTGTGCAGCTCCGTGACATCCTGCAAGGAGAGGATCACCCGCTCCACGCCCCCGTCGTCCCCCTTCACGCCGTAGGCCACCCCGTGCTGCAGGCGCAGGCCGCCGTCGGGCAGGGGGGAGGGGATCAGGTGGTTGTGCAGGTGGTAGGAGAA
>JBKICO010000387.1:0-3458 GCA_046567065.1 Acidobacteriota bacterium | reverse complement strand
ACGACTTCTACGTCGGCCGCCAGCCCCACCTGCCCATCGAGCCGGACGTCGGCTTCGCCTACGTCCACGACGAAGGCAAGCTGGTGATCCACTCCAAGTCCATCGGCCTGCACCTGCACCTGTACATGATCGCCCCGGGCCTGGGCGTGGAAGCCGACAAGCTGGTGATGATCCAGAACCCCGCTGGCGGCACCTTCGGCTACAAGTTCAGCCCGACCATGGAAGCCCTGGTGGGCGTGGCCGCCCTGGCCACCGGCCGCCCGGTGTTCCTCTGCTACGACTACCACCAGCAGCAGACCTACACCGGCAAGCGCTCCCCGTTCTTCATGAACGTGCGCATGGCCGCGGACAAGAGCGGCAAGCTCCTGGGCATGGAGACCGACTGGTCCGTGGACCACGGCCCCTACTCCGAGTTCGGCGACCTGCTCACCCTGCGCGGCGCGCAGTTCATCGGCGCGGGCTACTCCATCCCGAGCATCCGGGGCGAGGGCCGCACCGTGTGCACCAACCACGCCTGGGGCTCGGCCTTCCGCGGCTACGGCTCCCCGCAGAGCGAGTTCGCCTCCGAAGTGCTCATGGACGAGCTGGCCGAAAAGCTAGGCATGGACCCGCTGGAGCTGCGCTACATCAACTGCTACCGCAAGGGCGACACCACCCCCAACGGCCAGGACCCCGAGGTCTACAGCCTGCCCGAGATGATCGACAAGCTGCGCCCCAAGTACGAGGCCGCCAAGGCCAAGGCCAAGAAGGGCTCCACCGCCGAGGTCAAGCGCGGCGTGGGCATCTCGCTTGGCGTGTACGGCGCGGGCCTGGACGGCCCCGACGCCTCCGAGGCCTATGTGGAGCTCAACCCGGACAACACCATCACCATCTTCAACACCTGGGAAGACCACGGCCAAGGCGCGGACATGGGCTCCCTGGCCACCGCCCACGAGGCCCTGCGCCCCATGGGCGTGAAGCCCGAGCAGATCAGGCTGGTGATGAACGACACCAGCGTGGCCCCCAACTCCGGCCCGGCTGGCGGCAGCCGCTCCCAGGTCATGGTGGGCAAGGCCATCGTGGCTGGCTGCGAGCTGCTCATGGCCGGGATGCGCAAGGCCGACAAGACCTACCGCACCTACGATGAAATGGTGGCCGAGAAGATCCCCACCAAGTACACCGGCCAGTGGACCGCTCCGGCTACCCACTGCGACACCAACGGCGTGGGCAACCCCTTCAGCTGCTACATGTACGGCCTGTTCATGTCCGAAGTGGCGGTCGAGGTGGCCACCGGCAAGGTGACCGTGGAGAAGATGACCCTCGTGGCGGACCTGGGCACCCTGGCCAACAAGCTCGTGGTGGACGGCCAGATGTACGGCGGCATCGCCCAGGGCATCGGCCTGGCCCTCACCGAGGACTTCGAGGACATCAAGAAGCACTCCACCCTGGTGGGCGCGGGCTTCCCCTACGCCCTGCAGATTCCGGACGACATCGAGCTCATGTACGTGGAGACCCCGCGCGAGTTCGGCCCCCACGGCGCGTCCGGCTCGGGCGAGCTGCCCCTGACCTGCCCGCACGCGGCGGTCATCAACGCCATCTACAACGCCTGCGGCGTGCGCATCACCAAGCTGCCCGCGCTGCCGGAAAAGGTGTTGGCGGGGCTCAAGGCCGCGAAGTAGCATAGGCTGCGAACTGGCCCCCGTTCCAGGCGGGGGCTGTGATCCAAGAAACCGAAGCGGGGGCGGGCGGAAAACCGTCCGCTCCCGCAATACGCATGGAAGCCGCATGGACCAGCAGGAACTGCGAGACTGGGAAAACCGTTGCATTCAGGAAGAGCCGCCCTACTGCCAGGCGGCCTGCCCCATCCACGTGGACGTCCGCGCCTTCATGGCCCAGATGAAGGCCGGGAACGCGGACGCCGCACGCAAGATCCTCGAAAAGTCCATGCCTCTGCCCGGGGTATTGGGCTCCATCTGCGACCACCCCTGCGAAATGGTCTGCAAACGCCGCGAGGCGGGTGAGCCCCTGGCCATCGGCGCGCTGGAGCGCGCCTGCGTGCGCCTGGGCAGGCCCGGGCCCAAGCCCCTGGTGCTGCCCGCCAAGGGCAAGAAGGCGGCCGCGCTGGGCGGCGGGCTGGCCTCGCTGACCTGCGCCTGGGACCTGGCCCGCAAGGGTTTCTCCGTCACGGTGCTCACGCCCGAAGGCCACGTCGGCGGGCGGCTGGCCGCGCTGCCGGAGCACGAGCTTCCCGCAGCGGAACTTAAACGAGAGCTTGAACGTTTGCAGGGCATGGGCGTGGAACTGCTCACCGGGCAGGACTTCTCCCCCCAGGCCCTGGACGCCGTCCTTGCGGATTTCGACGCCGTCTTCGCCGAATACGGCACCCCCTTGTGCCCGCCCGGGCGGGAAGAGGCCGACCCCGTGACCCTATCAGCCGGGCTCGAGAAGGTGTTCTGCGGCGGCTGGCCCGGGCCGGACGGCAAGCCGTCACCAATCGCCGAGGCCGCCGACGGCAGGCGCGCGGGGGCCTCCATGGACAGGGCCATGTCCGGCGCGTCGCTCACGGCCTCGCGCGAGAAGGAAGGCCCCATCCCCACGCGGCTGTTCACTTCCCTCATGGGCATTGAGCCTGCCCTCAGGGTTGCCCCCGCCGGGGAGCACGGCCTGTACGGCGCGCCGGATTCAGCCGCCGAGGCCGCACGCTGCCTGGACTGCCAGTGCCTGGAGTGCGTCAAGGTCTGCGCCTACCTGGAGCACTACAAGGGCTACCCCAAGAAGTACGCCCGCCAGATCTACAACAACGCGGCCATCGTGCAGGGCGTGCACCAAGCCAACACCATGATCGACTCCTGCATGCTCTGCGGCCTGTGCACGGAGGTCTGCCCGGAGCGCTTCTCCATGGCGGATTTCTGCCTGGAGGCCCGGCGGGACATGGTGGAGCGCGGCAAGATGCCCCCCTCGGCCCACGAATTCGCCCTGGAGGACATGGCTTTCAACAATGGCCCGGCCTTCCGCCTGGCCTTAAGCGAGCCCGGCACGCTGACCAGCGCCTACGCCTTCTTCCCCGGCTGCCAGTTGGCCGCCTCCCACCCGCACCACGCGGCCTCGACCTACGCCTTCCTGCGCTCGCGCCTCTCCGGCGGGGTTGGCCTGATGCTGCGCTGCTGCGCCATCCCGGCCAAATGGGCCGCCCGGGAGGACCTTTTCGCCCAGGCCTCCGAAGAACTGCTGGCCGATTGGCGCTCCCTGGGCTCCCCGGAGGTCATCACTGCCTGCTCCTCCTGCCTGGCGGTCTTCAAGGAGCACCTGCCGGAGCTCAAGGCCCGCTCCATCTGGGAAGTCTTCGCCGAGTCCGGAGCGCCCAAGCCCATCGGCATCAAGCCCGAGGGGGCGGTTGCCCTGCACGACCCCTGCACCCTGCGCCACGACGCCACGGCTCGAGAAGCCGTGCGCACCGTGCTGCGCGGGGCGGGCGTACC
>JBKICO010000386.1:0-4111 GCA_046567065.1 Acidobacteriota bacterium | reverse complement strand
ACTTCGGCGAGCGCCAGGACATGCTGGACCTGGCCGCCAAGCGCCTTGAGCAGGTAAAGCGCAAGAAGCCCCACGCCATGCTGGTGGACGTTTCCGACGTGAGGGTGATATTCCTGGCGGAGGTGCATCCCAGCCTCTACTACGCGCACCTGATGGCCGCGCGCCCTGGGGAGCCCAAAGTCCTCTCGCGCAGGGAGCTGCTAGGGAAACTGGCAAGGCAGGCGTAAGCATTGCGCTCCACGTCGCATGATACCTGAAGAGTGCTATATCTATGGGAAATTCCAGACGGACGCTGCTGAACGCCGTCATGACGCTGGCCCTTGCCGCCGCCATGCTGTCGGGTTGCGCGAACATGAAGGACAGCATCAATCGTGCGGATAAAGGGCAAATGGACAGGCCGGACTTCGCCGAGACCAGGGCCATCGCCGAGGAAGGCTTCATCTACGGCCTGCCCATCGTCATGAACTACGCGGTCATGTACGACTACGTGATCGACCGCAACTCCGGCCAGTTCAA
The DNA here is from genome assembly GCA_046567065.1 of Acidobacteriota bacterium. GTDB lineage: Bacteria > Desulfobacterota > Desulfovibrionia > Desulfovibrionales > Desulfovibrionaceae > Fundidesulfovibrio. Next base: position 3,595 of record JBKICO010000386.1, on the reverse strand, counting down.
GGCCCCCTTCAACCAGATCAGCAACGAGGCCCGCGTCTACACCTACAAGGACACCAGCGTCATCACTCCCAACAGCGACACGCCCTACTCCATGCTCTGGCTCGACCTGCGCGCCGAGCCCATGGTGCTGAGCGTGCCCAAGGTCGAAAAGCGGCGCTACTATTCGGTGATGCTCTGCGACGGCAACACCTTCAACTACGGCTACATCGGCAGCCGCGCCACCGGCAACGACGCGGGAGACTACCTGGTCGTGGGGCCGAGCTGGAAGGGTGAAACCCCTCCGGGGATCAAGAAGGTGTTCAGGTCCAGCACGGAATTCACCGCGGCCATCTTCCGCACCCAGCTCTTCAACCCCAAGGACATGCCCGGCGTGGTCAAGGTGCAGTCCGGCTACAAGGCGCGCCCGCTCTCGGCCTTCCTCGGCCGACCGGCCCCGCCCGCTCCCCCCGCGCTGGACTTCCCCCTCATCGACAAGGAAAAGATCAAGACCGGTTTCTTCGACTACCTCGACTTCGCCCTGCGCTTCGCCCCGGCCGGGCCGGAAGAGCAGGCCATCAGGGCCAAGCTGGCCCGCATCGGCGTCGGTCCCGGAAAGGCCTTCGACTTCAAGGACCTCTCCATGGAGCACAAGGTCGCCGTGCTGCTCGGCATGGGGGACGGCGAGAAGAAGATCGCCCAGGCCGAGGAGAACGCCGGAGTGAAGACCAACGGCTGGGTCATCGCCTCCGTGTTCGGCGACCGGGCTTTCTACAACGGCAACTGGCTGATGCGCGCGGCGGCGGCCAAGGCCGGGATATACGGCAACGACGCTGTCGAGGCCGTCTACCCCATGACCAGGAACATGCCGGATGGCGAAATCCTGGACGGCTCCAGGCACGACTACGCCCTGACCTTCCCTGCCGGGCAGATGCCGCCTGTTGAGGCCTTCTGGTCGGTCACGATGTACGACGGCAAGACCCAGTTGCTGATCGAAAACCCCATCAACCGCTACCTGATCAACTCGCCCATGCTGCCGGGGCTGAAGAAGAACCCGGACGGCTCCGTGACCATCTACATCCAGAACAAGTCGCCCGGCGCCGGGAAGGAGTCCAACTGGCTGCCTGCGCCCGACGGCCCCATCTACCTTGTCATGCGCCTGTATTGGCCCAAGGCCACGCCGCCCTCGATCCTGCCGCCGGGTTCGGGAACATGGAGCCCGCCGAGCCTTACGATGACGCGCTAGGCGCTGCCGACCCAATAAAATACGCCAGGCACTCCCCCGAGGGAAACGCCTGGCGTTTGATTTTGCGGGGCTGCGCTCCCGGGCCGTCCGGCGATAGCGGGCTGGCCGGTTACGCGTTCCTGGCGGCCAGCCAGTCGAAGAAGCGCCTGTCCTCGACCTTGATGTGCTTGAGCAGCCAGTGCAGCAGGAAGCGCAGCACGTCCAGCGACGTCCACTCGCTGTCGGAGGGGGCATCCTCGAAGAAGCCCCCGGTCTTCTGCATGAACTCCGCGTGCATGGCGCTGTGTTCAATCCGGCCAGGCCAATCGGCCTCTCGCATGAGGCCTTCCTCTTCGTCGAAATGGGTGGCGGCGTAGGCCATCATGCCCTGGATGGCGTCGAGCACGCCCTGGCCGAACTCGCCGCGCGCCATGCGCTCGTCCAGTTCCGCGATCATGCCCACCAGGGCGCGATGTTGTTCGTCGATGGTGGCGTGGCCCATGGTCAAAGCCGGGTCCGTCATGTCGATGGCCGCGATCATTTGTGGGCTTTCCTGAGTTCCTTGATGAAGGGGGCGAGGTTCTTGTCGCCTTTGGACTTGCGGGCGACAACCCACATGCCCCAGGAAATGGGGATGTTGCGGTTGGCGGGGTCGTCGTAGAATTTGTCCAGCCCGGTGGCGGCGTCCATGGTGCTCAGGTTGTCCATGTAGCGGGCGGTCTGGGCCATGATGCTCTCGATGACCTCGGAGCAGATGGTGTAGTTGTCGCGGATGACCACCTGGATCAGCCCCTCGGAAAGCGCCATGCCGTCGTAGAAGCCGAGAATGATGTCGATCTTCTCGGTTTCGGGGATGCTGCGCCAATAGTGGCCGTCACGCTTCTGCTGGGCGTGCGCCTGCGCGGCCATCACCACGAGGGCTGCCGTAACGAGGAAGATCTGGCGAATGAACATAGGCATGGACGCACCTTCAGGACTATACGCACTACATCCGGCCACACCCCACGGGCGGAAGACCGGCGGGCCACGCGAGACGCGTCTCCCCGCTCGTCATTAATAAGAAAAGGCCGTGGTTCCGTCCAGAACCACGGCCTCAAAAAACAGGCTGCGCCTACTTATTTTTTCAGCCAGCTCATCATGCCGCGCAGCTTGGAGCCGACCTGCTCGATCTGGTGCTCGGCGTTGACGCGGCGCATGGCCAGGAAGTGGGCCCTGCCGCCGGCGCGGTTCTCCAGGATGAAGTCCTTGGCGAACTCGCCCATCTGGATCTCCTTGAGGATCTTGGCCATCTCCTTGCGGGTCTCGTCGGTGATGACGCGGGGGCCGCGGGTGTAGTCGCCGTACTCGGCGGTGTCGGAGATGGAGTAGCGCATCTTGGCCAGGCCGCCCTCGTAGATCAGGTCCACGATGAGCTTGAGCTCGTGCAGGCACTCGAAGTAGGCGATCTCGGGCTGGTACCCGGCGTTGACCAGGGTCTCGAAGCCGGCCTTGATCAGCTCGGACACGCCGCCGCACAGCACGGCCTGCTCGCCGAAGAGGTCGGTCTCGGTCTCTTCGCGGAAGGTGGTCTGCAGCACGCCGGAGCGGGTGCCGCCGACGCCCTTGGCGTAGGCCAGGGCGATCTGGAAGGCCTTGCCGGAGGCGTCCTGCTCAACGGCGACGATACAGGGCACGCCGGAGCCTTCGGTGTACACGCGGCGCACCATGTGGCCGGGGCCCTTGGGGGCGATCATGATCACGTCCACGTCGGCGGGGGGCACGATCTGGTTGAAATGGATGTTGAAGCCGTGGCCGAAAGCCAGCACCTTGCCGGGCTTCAGGTTGGGCTTGATGCAGTTGTTGTACAGATCGGCCTGGTACTGGTCCTGGATCAGGATCATGATCACGTCGGCCTTGGCGGCGGCGGCAGCGGCGTCCATGGGCTCGAAGCCGTGCTCTTTGGCCAGCTTCCAGTTGGGGCCGCCCTCACGCTGGCCGATGACCACGTTCACGCCGGAGTCGCGAAGGTTCTGGGCGTGGGCGTGGCCCTGGGAGCCGTAGCCGATGATGGCGACGGTCTTGTCCTTGAGGAGGGAGAGGTCGGCGTCCTGATCGTAAAAGACTTTCATTGGAAGAGCTCCTTATCAAATCACTGTGCGGTAATGGCGGGCTTGTGCGTAAGAAGGGGAAAAATAGCCGAAAAGTGTAAAACTGGCAAGGCGTACCCGCCCTGCCGGCGTGAAGCGTTCGCTCCGCCCGGTCGCGCCAGGCGCGGCCGGGCGGAGCTTTCGCGAATTTACTGCATGCTGCGCCGCATGGCCACCGCGCCGGTGCGGGCGATCTCCTTGATGCCGAAACGCTGCATGAGGTTGATGAGCGCGGTGAGCTTGTCCTGCGTGCCGGTGATCTCGATGG
>JBKICO010000385.1:0-7202 GCA_046567065.1 Acidobacteriota bacterium | reverse complement strand
ATCGGCCCGCACCTGGACCGGCACTGGCCCCCCGATTTCAAGACCGAGAAGAAGTACTTCGGCCGCCTCAACTCCCGGGGCACCATCAAGAAAATCAATTACGCTGCCAGGCTGGCAGGCCTCAAGGCGTTCAGCGAGCACGAAAGGCCCCTGAAGACCATCGTCGCCCTGCGCGAATTGCGCCACGCCCTCGCCCACGCCAGGCCCGGGCGGGAACAGGCCGCCCTGACGGAGCTGGCGTCTTCAGGATTTGCGGCCATGGCGCTGCGCGATGTGGAGGAATTGGCCGAGGCGCTGCACGCGGCCACGCTGCGCACCCTGGCGGAACGGGGTCCGTCGTCCCGAGGCGCGGCCGCCCTGGGGCCAAGGGCCTTCGGCGGGCCAGCCGAGGCCTGAGAGGCACAGCGCGACCTGGCGATCAGCGGGGGGCTATGAGCAGATGCCTGTATCCGGCTGGGATGTCCGATGCCTGCGCATACGGGCTCGCAAGCTCGATAATGGTCTTGCGGCGAATCCAGGCGGTGTCGGCCTTTCCTTTGTAGTGCTCGTAAATCCGGATGAAGGAGCCGTCGCGGGCCATGATGCCCAGCCCCTTTTCCAGGTTCTCCAGCAGGGCCGCCGCATTGGGGGCCGTCATGGAAACCCAGACGAAGCGGAACCAGGGATAGCGGATGACGATGTGGCTGTCCGCCGCGATGTCCAGCCCCTCCTCCTTCGAGCGCACCAAAAAAGCCTCGAACTCGCTGCTTCCGAGCGGCAACAGGTCGAAATGCCCGGACGCCAACGCCCGCAACGGGGCGGACTGGGAAGTGAACGGGGCCTCCACCACGGGGATGCCCGCCGCCGCGTACACGTCCTTGTCGCCCCAGCCGTAGCCCTGGCCCACCCTGAACCGCCTCAGGGCCTCCACGGATGTGACGCCCTTGAGCATGTCCTTGTCGCTGCCCCGAACGAGGCAGACCCTGTACCCCAGCAACCCCCTTTCCAGGGGAATCCTGATGGCCGCGATCAATTGCCTGCCTTCGAGCGCCAGGCGGTTGGCATTGGGAGGGATGAAGGCCAGATGGAGCTTGCCCGAAGCCATCTCGGCGTCGAGGCGGCTTTCCGCCGCCACCGGGAACATCTCGAAGGTGGCGTCCAACCCGGCTTTCTTCAAGGCCTCGATGCAAATCTCCCGGGCGAAGGCAAGATGTTGATCCGACTGAACATAAAATGTGAGCTTTTCGGCCCGTGCCTGGCTTGAATACAATACGGCCAGCAGAAGCATTGCAATCACTGTGGAGACAAATTTCATTTTCCCCCGATAATGATTAGCTGGTCAACAAGCAAGAAGCGCCCAGGCTGTTTCCGGGCAAGAACCGGCATGCATGCGCCTGGAACCCTGAACCCTCCAAACGCCGCCCACAACGAAAACCCCCGCCCGGATATGCTCCGGGCGGGGTTTGAACTGACTTTTCTGGCAGAGAAGGAGGAATTTGAGCCCTCGATACAGGTTTTAGCCCGTTTGCTCCCTTGGCAGAGGGGTGAACTCCTGCTCCCAACCCTGGGAGCCCGATGATCTTGCGGCATCCCGCGTTCAGCCCCGGTACTCGGAGGGTTCAGCCCGGTACAAAAGCTCCCCAAGGTGCAGGGGGGACGGCCAGAACGGCAAGGAACCGGACGCCTCGCCGGGGCAAGAAGAGATCGGCAGGCCAGCCCCTTATCCAATGCAATCATCACTTAATTTCAGCATGTTACCGAGCACACACCTCCGGCCGCAATAATCGGCAAAATACTTGCGCCATCGCTTGTGTAATCCTATGATGTCATGCTGTTGAACGAACAACTGGATCGGCAAAGAGCGAGTACATGGAAACAACAGGCCGAATCGAACCGTGCTTGCCGGAGTCATTCTCCCAGAAAACGCTCGATCTCGTCGCGGCGCTCGTCTCTTACGCCAAGCATCTGGAGGAGCGCTTTCATCCGCGGACGGGAGCCAGCCTGGCAGGTCTCGTCCGGATCATGAACTGCTACTACTCCAACCTCATCGAAGGTCACAACACCACCCCACACGAGATCGAAAGCGCACTGCAAGGCCAGTTCGCAGAAGCTCCAGACCGGCGCAACCTCCAGTTCGAGGCGCGTGCGCACATCAGGCTTCAGGCTGAAATCGACCGCCTTCACGCCCACGGAGAACTGCCTGAACCGGCATCGACAGAATTCCTACGCTGGCTGCATCGTGAATTTTACCAGGACGCCCCCGAAGAGATGCTCATCGCCGAAGGTGCGGGGCGGAAGCTGCGCGTCGTGCCGGGCGAGATGCGCAAGACCACGGAGGAAGAGGTCTCCGTGGGGCGGCATATCCCGCCTTCCGGCGCGGAAATCCCGGCGTTCATGGAGCACTTCGCGCGCCGGTACCGCTTCGAGCCCATGAAGCAAGGCAGCAGGATCGTAGCGATGGCCGCCGCGCACCACCGCCTGAACTACATACACCCCTTCGTGGACGGAAACGGCCGGGTAATCAGGCTCATGAGCCACGCCATGGCGCTCCAGGCGGGTATCGGGGCGCACGGGCTCTGGTCCGTATCCAGAGGCCTTGCGCGCGGCCATCCCAGCCAAGGGGACTACAAGCGGATGATGGACCTCGCCGATACGCCACGCCGGGGAGACCTGGACGGCAGAGGGAACCTCTCGCTTGCGGCGCTTTGCGAGTTCATCGACTGGTTCCTGGAGGTCTGCATCGACCAGGTCCGCTTCATGACCAGTCTTTTTGATCCCGACAGCCTGGCGGAACGCGTGGAAAAGTACGCCCTGGCGCGGGGCCTCAATCCCGCCGCGACCCGGTTGCTGCGGCAGGTGATACGGCAAGGCCAAGTGCCGAGGGGCGATGTGCCTGGGATAACCGGGATGAAGGAACGCACCGCCCGCAACCTGCTGGCCGGACTGGTGGCCGATGGGATTCTGGCATCCGACACCCCAAAGGGGCCGGTGCACCTGCGGGTGACGCCCACGGCTGCGGAAGTGCTGTTTCCCCAACTTTTCGCCGTTGTGTGACCGGCAGCCCCCCTCGGCCCCGCGCCATGCGCGCCGCCTCGACCGGGCGTTCCCACCCTCGGCCCGGCTCAGATCCCAACAAACGAAAAAACCCCAGCCGTTCCCGGCTGGGGCGAAAATCTGGCGGAGAGGGAGGGATTTGAACCCTCGATACAGGTTTTAGCCCGTATACTCCCTTAGCAGGGGAGCGCCTTCGGCCAGCTCGGCCACCTCTCCGCGCAAAGCGGGTTGATACATATCCGGCGCGGCCCCGTCAAGAGGGCATTTGCGCCTTTGACACCACGGCCCGCCCCGGCTACATTTTCACATTCACTCACCATAGAAGGAGCCGTTCGCGATGCATAAATTCGCGCGCATGGAGCGCCTGCCTCCCTATGTCTTCGCCGTCGTCAACGAACTGAAGATGCAAATGCGCCGTCAGGGCGTGGACATCGTCGACCTCGGCATGGGCAACCCGGACATCCCCACCCCCAAGCACATCGTGGACAAGCTCACCGAGGCTTCCCAGAAGGGCGTGAACCACCGCTACTCGGCATCCAAGGGCATCCCGGGCCTGCGCCTGGCCATGGCCAACTGGTACCTGCGCCGCTTCGGCGTGGAGCTCGACGCCGACTCCGAGGTGGTGGTGACCATGGGTGCCAAGGAAGGCCTGGCCCACCTGGCCCTGGCCATGCTCCAGCCCGGCGACGTCGTCTTCGCCACGGACCCGGCCTACCCCATCCATCCGTACGCCTCCATCATTTCGGGCGCGGACGTGCGGCGCATTCCCTTCGGCAAGGGCCGCGACTTCTTCGAGGACCTGCTCGCCGCCACCAAGCAGACCTGGCCCCAGCCCAAGCTGCTCATCATCAGCTACCCCCAGAACCCCACCGCCGAAGTGGTGGAGCTGGAGTTCTTCGACAAGATCGTGGCCTTCTGCAAAGAGCACAACATGCTCTGCATCCACGATTTCGCCTACGCCGACCTCTGCTTCGACGGCTACAAGGCCCCCTCCTTCCTGCAGGCCAAGGGCGCCAAGGATGTGGGCGTGGAGTTCTTCTCCATGTCCAAGAGCTACTCCATGGCGGGCTGGCGCGTGGGCTTCTGCTGCGGCAACCGCGAGATCGTCCAGGCCCTGACCCGCATCAAGAGCTACCTGGACTACGGCATCTTCCAGCCCATCCAGATCGCCGCCGCCGTGGCCCTCAACGGCCCGCAGGACTGCGTGAACGAGATCTGCGAGGTCTACCGCGACCGCCGCGACGCCCTGATCGAAGGGCTGGAGCGCGCCGGATGGATCGTGCCGCCGCCCAAGGCCACCATGTTCGTCTGGGCCCAGATTCCCGAGGAGTTCCGGCACATGGGCTCTGTGGAGTTCTCCAAGATGCTCCTCAAGGAGGGCCACGTGGCCGTTTCGCCGGGCCTGGGCTTCGGCCACTTCGGCGACGACCACGTCCGCTTCGCCCTGGTGGAGAACCGCCACCGCATCAACCAGGCCGTGCGCGGCATCAAAAAGGCCCTGTCGGGAGAATCATGATGTCCGCCAAGGTGCGCATCGGCCTGGCCGGGTTCGGCGTCGTGGGGCAGGGGCTGGCCTCCATCCTCTCCGGCAGCGCCCAGTGGATCGAGCGCCGCCTGGGCCGCCCCGTGGCCGTGCACGCCGTGGCCCTGCGCGACCCGCACAAGCAGCGCGCCGTGCCCATCCCCGAGGGGGCGCGCGTGGTCTCCAGCCCGCTGGAGCTCGCGCAGGACCCCGACATCGACATCGTGGTCGAACTCATGGGCGGGCTGGGCATGGCCTACGACCTCATCCGCCTGGCCCTGGCCTCGGGCAAGCACGTGGTCACCGCCAACAAGCACCTGCTGGCCGAACGCGGTGAGGAGCTCTTCGCCCTGGCAGCGCAGAAGGGCGTGGGCCTCTACTACGAGGCCAGCGTCTGCGGCGGCATCCCCATCGTGCAGACCCTCAAGGAGTCCCTGGCGGGCAACCGCGTCCTGGCGGTCACCGGCATCTTGAACGGCACCTCCAACTTCATCCTCTCGCGCATGTCCGCCAAGGGGCTGACCTACGAGGCAGCGCTCAAGAAGGCCCAGAAGAAGGGATACGCCGAGGCCGACCCCACCCTGGACGTCGAAGGCTTCGACGCCGCCCACAAGCTGGTGCTGCTCATCCGGCTGGCCTACGGGCACGACTACCCGCTGCACAAGCTCCCGGTGACGGGCATCACCGGCGTGACCCCGCTGGACATCGCCTACGCCAAGGAGTTCGGCTGCCAGGTCAAGCTCATCGGGCAGGCCAAGATGGTGGACGGCAGGATCATGGCCGGGGTGCACCCCATGATGCTCAGCAACGCCTACCTGCTGGCCCAGGTGCACGGCGCGTTCAACGCCGTGCGCGTGGTGGGCGACGCCGTGGGCGCGGTGATGCTCTACGGACAGGGCGCGGGCGGGCTGCCCACCGGCAGCGCCGTTCTGGCCGACATCATGGCCCTGGCCCGCGACGGCGCGGCCCCCAACAACACCGGCTTCCCTGAGAAGATGCTCCCCCCGGCGGACATCCTGCCGCCCGAGGAGGAGTGCAGCCGCCGCTACTTCCGCTTCAACGTGGAGGACAAGCCCGGCGTGCTGGCCGCCCTGGCCCAGGCGCTGGGCGACGTGGGCATCTCCATCTACCAGGTGGTGCAGAAGGTGGACCCCTCGGCCCCGGACAGCAACATCGTGCCCATCGTGTTCATGACCCATCAGGCCAAGCAGCGCGACGTGGAGAAGGCCCTGGAGAACATCCGGGCCATGCCCTTCGTCAAGGCCGAACCTGTGCACCTTCGGGTGTTGTGACGCTCCGGGCGGGGGGCCGAGGCTCCCCGCCCTTTTTCCACGCTCCCCGAAGGAGGCCTCATGCCCAGGCCCGGCCGCGGCCTCTTCGCCGTACTTCTCCTGACCCTGACGATCCTTGCGGCACCCCGGCTTTCCCTCGCCGCCGACGCCCTGCCCTTCGAGCCCGGGGACAGCATCGAGGCCCTGCGCGAGAAGATCCGCCTCAACGGCTACGATTTCACCGTGGGCGAAACCTGGGTCTACCAGTTGCCTGCGGCGCAGAAGCAGCAGCTTCGCACCAGGGGGGCCATCCCCTCCTCGCCTCCCAAGAGCGCGCCCGCCCGCCTGACGTCGCTGGATGCCGCCGCGCCCCTCGCGCTCCCGGCCGCCTTTGACTGGCGCAACAACGGCGGCAAGAGCTACATCGGCCCGGTCAAGAACCAGGGCGACTGCGGCTCGTGCTACGCATTCGCCGCCGCAGCCACGGCCGAAGGCGTCTACAACGTGGCCACAGGCAGGACCGGGGCCGCCTGCGCCGACTTCTCCGAGCAGTTCATCGCCTTCTGCCTGGGCACCTACGGCCCCTACTCAAGCCATTTCGACGGCTGCTACGGCGCTGACTACGACTACGCCGAGCTGCTGGCGCTGACCCAGGTGGGCGTGGCCCGCGAATCCGCCCTGCCCTACACCGGCATCACGCCCTCCGGATGCAACAGTTCGGCCTATTCCGTGATCCGCTTCAAGAGCTGGGGGCGGGCCGCCTGCTCGGACATCGACGCCATCAAGGCCGCCATCATGGCCAACGGCCCGGTGGACGCGGCCGTGAACGTCACCTCGGCCTTCGACGCCTACACCGGCGGCGTCTACCAGGACGACCAGGCCGGCTGCCCCGGCTACGACTGCGCCTACACCACCACCAACCACGCCATCGCCCTGGTGGGCTGGAACGACAACGGCGACGCCGCCGCCAACGGCTACTGGATTTTGCGCAACAGTTGGGGCACCGGCTGGGGCGAGCAGGGCTACATGCGCATCAAGTACGGCTCGGCCCGCGTCTCCTGCTCGGTGGCCTACCTGACCTACCCGCGCCAGACTGGCGACCGCCTGTCCGGGGCGCTCAAGCTGCTGCTGCAATAGCCTCAGTGGCGAAAAAACGCAGAAAAGCCGCGACGGTCATCCGTCGCGGCTTTTTTCTTTCACAGGTAGCGAGGCGGAAGAAGCCTCCGGCGGCCAGAGGGACTTCGTCCCTCTGGACACCCTTTCCGCTTCGCGCTCACAACAGCGGCGCTGATTCTACCGCGCTGAACAGTGGCGTCTCCGGGCGTGGCCTCGGGGCGCGACGCCTCGGATGTATTTGAAGAACATCCTTCGGCGTC
>JBKICO010000384.1:0-5393 GCA_046567065.1 Acidobacteriota bacterium | reverse complement strand
CCGCCGGGGATCAGCGCCTGCAGCGCCGAGCCCGTGATGCTCCCGGCGTAGCCCGCCTCGGCCAGGGCGTTGAGCTTGGCCTGGAGCACGGGGTTGGTGGAGTAGGGGTCCACGCCAAACTGCTTGGCGTAGTCCCGCTTGGTCTGGGAGTAGCCGATGAGGTTCTGGACGCGGTTGCCCTCGTATTTGCTGGGCGTGCTCTCCACCAGGCTCTCCTGGGCGCGCACGAACATCTTGCCCACGCCGGAGAGAGCCCCGCCCACCGTGTTCAGCGGATCGGTGACCAGATTCACAGCGCCTTGCACGGTCTGCTTGCCCTTGTCCGCCAGGGAGGTGCCGAAGGCCGAGGTGCCCGCCAGCTGCTCCATCTTCTCCATGGCGGCGATTTCCGCGATGCGCGTGTAGAGCAGCGCCGTGGACTCGGCCTTGAAGTCGCCGAAGCGGGAGCGGATGGTGTAGGCGTTGAGGTAGCCGTCGTTGGTCACGACACTGTCCAAGGAGTAGGAAGGCCCCGAGAGGATGGCCTTGGGCAGCACGGCCCGGGCCTCGAAGGTGGGGGGCGTTTCGGTCTCCTGGGCCAGGGCCGTGGCCGCGAGCAGGGCCGTCAGGGCCAGGGAGGCCAGCAAGGCCCCCCAGGCCGCGCGATGCGTCGTCATTTTCCGCCTTTTCCTTGTTCGATGGGTTAATGCCGCGATGGCATGCCGCCTTGCCAGGGGCATCAGGCCCCAGGCTCCGGACCTTTCCGGAAGGCGCTGTGCTTGCCGCGCTCCAGGTAGGTTTCGGCGTCTATCAGCCCGAATATCTCGATGAGCTTGGCCACAAGGCCCGTCCACCCCGTCTGGTGGCTCGCTCCGATTCCCGCGCCGTTGTCCCCGTGGAAATATTCGTAGAACAGGATGTGGTCTCGCCAGTGGGGGTCGTTCTGGAACTTCTCCGCCCCGCCGAACACGGGCCTGCGCCCGTCCTCCCCGCGCAGGAAGATGCGCGTGAGCCGGGCGGCGAGCTCCCGGGCGACCTCGAAGAGGTTCATCATCCTGCCCGAGCCCGTGGGGCACTCGATCATGAAGGTGTTGCCGTAGTAGGTGTAGTAGTTGAGCAACGCGCGCACGATGAGCGCGTTCACAGGCATCCACACCGGGCCTCGCCAGTTGGAGTTGCCCCCGAACATGCCTGAATCCGATTCGGCGGGCAGATAGCCGACCCGGAACTCGTCGCCGTTGACCCTGAACATGTAGGGGTGATCCTTGTGGTGGCGGGAGAGCGCCCGGATGCCGTAGGGACTCAGGAACTCCTCCTCGTCGAGCATGCGCGTGAGGATGCGCCGCAGGCGTTGCTCGTTGACCAGGGCGATCATGCCGCGCCCGTTGTGTCCGTAGTGGCCCGGGCCGGTGAGGTGAATGCTCTCCAGCAACTCGGGCATGCGCCGCAGGAGTTTGCCGAAGGAGGCCGTGGCCCGGGGGATGCGCTCCCGTTGCCAGGGCTCGACCACCGAGGCCGCGCACAAGGGCAGCAGCCCCACCATGGAGCGCACCTTGAGCCGCTGGGCCGAGCCGCCCGGCAGGCGCAGGATGTCGTAGTAGAAGCCGTCCTCCTCGTCCCACATGCCTTCGCCGCCGCTCTGGTTGATGGCGCTGGCGATCCACAGGAAATGCTCCACGAACTTGATGCAGAGGTCCTCGTAGAAGGGGTCATCCTCCACCAGCTCAATGCAGATCTCACTCATGTTCTGGCAGAAGAAGGCCATCCAGGCCGTGCCGTCGGCCTGCTCCAGGTGGCCGCCCGTTGGCAGGGTGGCGCTGCGGTCGAACACGCCTATGTTGTCCAGCCCCAGGAACCCGCCCTCGAAGACGTTCTTTCCGAATCTGTCCTTGCGGTTGACCCACCAGGTGAAGTTCAAGGCCAGCTTGGTGACGCAGCGCTTCAGGAATTCCGTATCCCCACTGCCCTCCCTGGACTTCTCCGTGAGGTACAGGAACAGGGTGGCCCAGGCGTGCACCGGGGGGTTCACGTCGCTGAAGTTCCACTCGTAGGCGGGGAGCTGGCCGCTGGGGTGCATGTAGCTCTCGCGCAGCATGAGCTCCAACTGCTCCTTGGCGAAATCCGGATCGGCCCGGGATATGGCAACCGTGTGGAATGCCAGGTCCCAGGCGGCGTACCAGGGGTATTCCCACTTGTCGGGCATGGAGATCACGTGGTCGTTGACCATGTGGAACCACTCTCGGTTGCGGATGACCCTGTTCTGCCGGCGAAGCGGGTGCGCCGCGTGCTGTTCGAGCCACTTGTCCGCGTCGAAATAATAGTACTGCTTCGACCAGAACATCCCCGCCAGGGCCTGGCGCAGCACGAGGGCCTCGTCCTCGCCGGCGGTCTTGGGGGTCAGGTCCGCGTAGTACTCGTCCGCCTCGCTCTCGCGCAGCGCGAACAGTTCGTCGAACTCCTCGCCGAAGGGCTCGGCCGCGTCCCCGCCGGAACGCAGCCGCAGCCTGAGCACGGACCCGGCCCCGGGCTCCACCAGCACGCGGTAGCGCGCCGAAGCCTTGGTGCCGGTGCGCGCGGGGTTGACCGCCCCTTGTTCGCCGTGGACCACGTAGCGGTCGATACCGTCCTTGACGTAGGGCGACTGGTTGGGCTGGCCGTAAATCCGGGCGCGGTTGGTGTCGTTCCCGGTGAAGAGCAGTTCCGGGCCCTCCTCGCAGCTCAGCACGAGCTCGGGCAGGCTCTCCAGAAACAGGGGATCGGTGTGCCGGGCCAGAATCTCCGTCCCGAAGCCCCTGTCCGCGGCTTCGAGCACAGGCTGGGAACCGCCCTCCGGCCAGGACCAGGTGTTGCGGAACCAGAGCGTGGGCAGTACGTCCAGCACGGCGGCCTCCGGCCCCCGGTTGCATACGGTGACGCGGATCAGTATGTCTTCCGGGGAGGCCTTGGCGTACTCCACGAACACGTCGAAGTAGCGGTCTTCATTGAAGACGCCGGTGTCCAGCAGCTCGTATTCGGGCTCCAGGCGCGTGCGGCGGGCGTTGGCCCGCACCAGGTCCTCGTAGGGGAAGGCCTGCTGCGGGTATTTGTAGAGGTACTTCATGTAGGAGTGCGTGGGCGTGCTGTCGAGGTAGAAGTAGTACTCCTTCACGTCCTCCCCGTGGTTGCCCTCGCTGTTTGTAAGCCCGAACAGGCGCTCCTTGAGGATAGGGTCGCGCCCGTTCCACAGGGCCAGGGCGAAGCAGAGCACCTGGTGACTGTCGCTGATGCCCGCCAGGCCGTCCTCGCCCCACTGGTAGGCGCGGGACCGGGCCTGGTCGTGGCTGAAGTGGCTCCAGGCGTCGCCGTCATTGCTGTAGTCCTCGCGCACCGTGCCCCACTGGCGCTCGCTGAGGTACGGCCCCCACTTCCTCCAGGGAACGCCGTTCTCCCTGGCCTCTGCCAGCCTGCGTCTCTCTTCGGTGGTCATGAAGCCTACCCCCTGAATCGCGTTTTGCGAAAGGGGCCCCCCGTCCAACCGGCCTTCTTTCGCGGATAGCCCCCATCATGACACATGCAGCGCCCCCAGTACAGGCCGGGGGCCGTTTCATTCGGATGCCTTCCCCCTCGCGCCCGCTTGCCCCGGGTGCGCTACTGGTTGACCAGCAGCATCAATGCCCCCGGCAGGCCCCTGGACAACCCCGGCTCCCGGAAATTGGGGTTGGTGGTCCAGATCACGCCGTTGTCGCCCACGGCGAACAGGGCCTGCTGTTCGGGCGCGCTGGAGATGTTGTAAACCATGGAGCTGAACCCGCCCTGCACCAGCTCGGCCGCGCCGTTCTGGATGCGGTACAGGTATGACTTGCCCCCGTCGGTGTAGCTGCCGCTGGTGATGAGCGCGGCCCAGAACACCCCTCCCCCCGCGTGGGCCACACTCCGGAAAAAGGCCAGCGGCCCGGCCTCCTGCGGGGCGCGCCGCGCGATGCCCGCCACCGGCTGCCAGGTGGAGCCGCCGTCGGTGGAGTAGAAGGCGGCCTGGTTGTCGCCCAGGGCCACGACCATGCCCGGTGCGGCGGCCACGGCGTTGAGGCCGTCCTTGGTGGCGAGGCCCTGCGCGCCCACCACGCTGGTGGTCCACTGGCCGTTGCGCCAGATGGCCAGACGGCCCTCCTGCCCCACGGCGTAGACGCTGCCGTCCGGCCCGGAGGCGATGTCGGAGTAGGTGTAGGAGTTCGGGTCGTAGGGGTCCAGGCAGGTGGTGGAGGCCGCTCCGGCGAAGCAGGGCTGGCCCAGGCTGTTGGAGGCAAGCAGTATGCCGTAGCCCCCCGCCGCCTTGGCCACCCCGTTGATGGCCTGGGGCAGGCCGTAGAAACCCTGGGGCTGCCAGTCGTACCAGGAGGAACCGTTGAAGCGCTTGAGGGAGTTCGCGCCGTCGCTGAAAGCCACGGCGGAGAGCCAGACGTCGTTGGAGGCGAAGACCTTGAAGGCCCGCAGATAGCTGTCGCCCACGCCCGGGATGGGGTGGCTCTGCAGCTTGCCCCTGCTCCAGGAATAGATGCCCGTGGCCTGGGAAACATACATGGGGGCCAGCCACAGCCGGGAGCCCAGGCCCGCGCCGCCCCAGGCCAGGTTGTTCCCGGCGGTGGTCCTGCTGGAGAGGGCCGTGCGCGCCGCCGTGCCCCCGTTGAAGGCTTCGATGAGCCCCAGCTCGCCCGCCAGGAGGTAGCTGTTCCCCGTGAGCCGGGTGATGGCGTGGCGCGCGTACAGGGGTACCGTGTCGCAGTTGACCAGTTGGTTCACGGCCCCGGTCCAGTGGCGCAGGGTTCCCGCCAGGCCCGCAAGCCAGACATCATTGGGGCCTGTTCCGCTCATGGCCGCCAGATCGTAGCCGTTGAACAGCCCCCCGCCCTGGTTGACCATGCTCCAGGCCGGGGCATGGGCGGTGTTGTCGAGCATGTACACCTGCCCGAAGTTGCCGCTGGCGAACACTGTGGCGGCGCTCGGCCCCCAGACGCTCTCCAGCAGGTTGAAGGTGAAGGTGCCTCCTGAGCCCCCGTCCGTCTCGAACTGGGCCATGAGCTTCCAGCCCGAGGCGTCGCGGTGCAGCACCGTGCCGTAGGAGCCCGCGGCGTACACGTCCGTGTCCGAGAAGCCGAAGATGGACGAACAGGAGAAATCGGAGCGGGCGTTGGGGTGCGCCTGGTAGTCGATCTGCAGATCCTCGAAGACCCACTTGTTCTGGCCGGTGTCGAAGCGCGCAGGGGCGTTGTTGTAGTCGACCACGGCGAAGGCGCTGCCCGTGGGGCTGACCCAGACCCCGTTGATCACGTAGTTCTGGGCCAGGCCCTGGATGCCCGGCGGCTCGGTGCGCGTCCAGGCCTGGCCGTTGAAGTGCAGCAGCACGCTGCGCTCGGGGTCGGTGGAGGACTCGGTGAAGG
>JBKICO010000383.1:0-3897 GCA_046567065.1 Acidobacteriota bacterium | reverse complement strand
ACCACGACCCCCTGACCGACCTGCCCAACCGCTTCCTCTTCCAGGACCGCCTGGGCGTGGCCCTGCGCAACGCGGCCAACGACGGCGGCCTGCTGGGCGTGATCTGCCTGGACCTGGACCGCTTCCGGGCCGTCAACGACAGCCTGGGGCACCGCGCGGGGGACCTGCTCCTCGGAGAGGTCGCCCGCAGGCTGACCCCGCTGCTGCGCCAGGCGGACACCCTCTCCCGCTATGGGGGCGACACCTTCTACATGCTGCTTACCGGCCTGCGCGATCCCGAGGACGCCGCCCACGTGGCGGGCCGCATCCTGACCAGCCTGGCGGCCCCCATGGAGATCATGGGCCAGGAGCTGCGCATCTCGGCCAGCGTGGGCATCGCCATCTCCCCCAACGACGGCACGGACCCCGGCCAGCTCATGCGCAACGCCGAGATCGCCATGTACACCTCCAAGCGCTCCGGCCCCAGCGGCTACGCCTTCTTCACGGAGGACCTGGGCGAAAAGGTGCTGCGAGGCCTGCAGTTGGAGAACGACCTGCGCAAGGCCCTGGCCAGGGACGAGTTCAGCGTGCACTACCAGCCCAGGGTGGACCTGCTCAGCGGCACCATCCAGGGCATGGAGGCCCTGGTGCGCTGGCACCGCTCCGACGGCAGCATGGTCTCGCCCGCGGAGTTCATCCCCCTGGCCGAGGAGACGGGCCTCATCGTCCCCCTGGGGGAGATCGTGCTGGAGCAGGCCTGCAGGCAGGCCCGCATCTGGGCCGACGAGGGGTACGCCCACCTGAAGCTGGCCGTGAACCTCTCGGCCCGGCAACTGGAGCAGCCCGGCCTGGTGGACACTGTCATGGCCATCCTGGAGCGAACGGGCCTGCCCCCCACCAGCCTGGAGCTGGAAGTGACGGAGAGCCTGTTCCTCACCGGCTTCGAGCAGGCCCACAGCCGCCTTTCCGCACTCACCGTCATGGGCATCACCGTGGCCCTGGACGATTTCGGCACGGGCTACTCCTCGCTGAGCTACCTCAAGCGGCTGCCCATCACCACGCTCAAGATCGACAAGTCCTTCATCGACGGCCTGCCCTCCGACCAGGAGGACGCGGCCATCGTCAACTCGGTGGTCTCCATCGCCAAGAACCTGGGCCTGGAGGTTGTGGCCGAGGGCGTGGAGACGCGGGAGCAGCTCGAATTCCTCAAAAGCCTGGACTGCTGCGGAGGGTTCCAGGGCTATCTCTTCTCCAGGCCGCTGCCGGCCCGCGATTTCGCCAAGCTCCTGGCCAGGCAGACCCTCGGCGCTGAGGCCGGGAAGCCGTGAAGCTCATAGACTCCACCCTGCGCGAGGGCGAACAGTGCTTCGGGGTCTACTTCCGCCCGGAGCAGAAGGCCGACATCCTGGAGCGGCTCTGCCGCCTGGGCGTGGATGAGCTGGAGCTGGGCGTGGCCGGGCGCGACGAGAGCCTGGCCGCCCTGCTGGAGCTGGCCCGCGCCCGTAAGGGCGCCCCGCCCGTCTCGGTGTGGACGGCCTGCCGCCGCGACGCCATCGAGGCGACCGCCCCCCTGGGCGCGGACTGGCTGCACATGGGCCTGCCCGTCTCCGCCGCGCACATGCGCACCCGCCTGAAACTGGAGGAGGAAGAGCTGCTGGGGCACTTGTCGCGCCATGTGGCCCTGGCCCTGGAGCTGGGCGCGGCAAGGGTTTCCGTGGGCCTGGAGGACGCCTCCCGCGCGGACCCGGACTTCCTGATGCGCGCGGCCCGGACGGCGCAAAACGCCGGGGCGGCCCGCGTGCGGCTCTCCGACACGGTGGGGGTCTGGAACCCGGTCACGGTGGCCGAGGCCGTGGCCCGGCTCAAGGCGGGGCTTTCCATCGCCGTGGGCGTGCATTGCCACAACGACTTCGGGCTGGGCACGGGCAACGCCCTGGCCGGGCTGCTGGCCGGGGCCGACTACGCCGACTGCACGGTGCTGGGCCTGGGCGAGCGCGCCGGGCTGGCCCGCACCGAGGAGCTGGCGGCGTATATGCACCTGCGCCTGGGCCGCGACTACGCCGTGGCGGAGCTTCCGGGGCTGTGCCAGGCCGTGGCCCTGGCCGCGGGCATCGAGATTTCGCCGCGCAAGGCCGTGGCCGGAACCGGCCAGTTCGCCTGCGAGACGGGCCTGCACGTGCACGGCATCGCCCGCGACCCGGCCCTGTTCGAGCCCTACGACCCGGCCCGCCTGGGCCTTGCGCGCTCCACGGCCCTGGGCAAGAAGAGCGGCCGCGCGGCCGTGGCCGCGAAACTCAATGAGATGGGCATCGACCCCGCCGCCGTGGATGTGGAGGCGCTGGTCAGCCGCGTGCGCGAGGAGTCGGAGCGCCTGGGGCGGCCGCTCACGGAGCAGGAGGCGCGGGATATTCTTCGCGCCGGTTGAGCCCCCTGCCCCTCCCCCAAAACTCGATACGCTCCGTCCCGCAATTCGGATTTGTCCGATTTGCCGGACAACACGGCACCCCTCTCCGCCTTTTCCCCGCGATTTAGCGCTGTTAGCCAGGAGTAACCGGCCCCCACACCGCCCTGGCCGCAAATGCGCCACCCCGCAGGCCCAATTCACTTCTGGTTTTGTCTGGAAAATAAGTCTACAGTGCAGATGACGGGAATCAGCAACGGCTTGGAATCATGCACCATTGCCAAACATGGACATCTGGCACGGTCCTTGTTAGGGCCTGCGAATCCAGTTTCGACGGGGCTGCGCCCCGCCGGGGCACAATCCTTGCGTGGACCGTCATGACCCCCACCCTGCCTTTCCAGGCGCGCCACAACGCGCCTGCCTCCGCATATACGTCGCCCGACGCTCCGGCCCCTGTGCCGGCAATCCGACTTCTCAGGCCGCAAACCGGCCTCCATATTGGTTCACTCACTCATCCGGCGGCAGCCTTCTCCACCTGTGGCTCTTCCCGCCGGCACCTACCACCCCTTTGCAAACGAGGAGAATCGCATGGCTAAAAATCTTTATATCATAGCCACAGAGGCCCGCAGCGGCAAATCCGCCATCTGCCTGGGCGTTATGCAACTGCTCCTGAAGGACTTTCAGCGCGTCGCCTTCTTCCGCCCCATCATCTCTGGTTCCGCCCAGGGCAAGAAAGACCACGACATCAACCTGATCCTCTCGCAGTTCTACCTGAACATGCGCTACGAGGACACCTTCGTCTACACCCTGGACCAGGCCCGCGACATGATGAACCAGGGCAAGCACACCGTGATGATCGAGAACATCCTTGCCAAGTACAAGGAGCTCGAATCCAAGTATGACTTCGTGCTGCTGGAAGGCACCGACTTCCTGGGCAGCGACCTGGCCTTCGAGTCCGACATCAACGCCGAGATCGCCTCCAACATCGGCTGCCCGGTGATCCTGGTGTCCAACGGCCTGGACAAGCCCGCCGAGAAGCTCATCGCCTCCACCCAGATCGCCATCGACACCTTCTCGGAACGCGGCCTGGACATCTTCGCCACCATCGTCAACCGCGTGGACCCCGGCTTCGAGGAGAAGGTCCTCAACGGGCTGACCTGCAAGTACATCGGCGGGCAGGACTGCCTGACCTACGCCATCCCCGAGGACGCCACCCTGGGCAAACCCACCGTGGCCGACGTGACCAAGTGGCTGGGCGCGCAGGTGCTCTACGGGCAGGACCAGCTCGACACCCCCATCGACGACTATATCGTGGCCGCCATGCAGGTGGGCAACTTCCTGGAATACATCAAGAAGGGCGCCCTGGTCATCACCCCGGGCGACCGCGCCGACGTGGTGCTCGGCTGCTACGCCTCGCGCCTGTCCACCGCCTACCAGGACGTGGCCGGCATCGTGCTCACCGGCGGCATCGAGCCCACCCCCACCATCAAGAAGCTCATCGACGGATGGACCGGCGT
>JBKICO010000382.1:0-3970 GCA_046567065.1 Acidobacteriota bacterium | reverse complement strand
GGAGCTTCAGGCTCTCGTTGGCGATGAAATCGGTGCGCAGGCGCAGGCGCTCCCAGATGGTCATGGGGTCGCCGGTGGCCGATCCCCGGGCGTTCCAGCCGGTGTAGTTGATGCGGGTCCAGGAGTTGCCCCAGATTCTCGCGTCGCCGTTCACCTTGACGGATGTCGCCGCGAAGGCGGCGGCGCCGCAGACAACAAAGGCTGCGATCAGGGCCATGCTGACGATGCGCTTCATCATCATTTGCTCCTCGTGCTGCGCAGTGCCTCGGGCGGGCATCGGATAACCTGGTTCAGGAGAGAGCGAGGGGTTGCGCCCATCGATACCCCGGATCGGGCCTTCGGGGCAAGCGGCGGCTGCGCCGGGCCTGCGCGGGGAGCCTTGCCATTCGCCCTGTTCCGTATGATAGCAGCCTCACCCGCGCATGCGGGGCATCGTTTCTCCATTGGGGCGAGCATGGGCAACAGCGGCGGCGGGCGGATAATATCCGTGGATTTTCTCCGGGGGCTGACGGTGGCCTTCATGGTGGTGGCCAACAACCCCGGAGACACCATGTACATCTACCGCGAGATGGTCCATTCCCACTGGCACGGCTGGACCGCCGTGGATTTCATCTTCCCCATGTTTCTCTTCCTCGTGGGCGTCTCCGTGGCCCTGGCCGTCCGGCGGGACCCGCCCCCCCTGGGCCTCTGGCCGGGCGCGCTCAAGCGCGCGGGGGTCATCTTTCTCACGGGCCTTTTCGTCAACGGCTTCCCCTCCTTCAACCTGGAAACCCTGCGTATACCCGGAGTGCTGCAGCGCATCGCCGTGGTCTACCTGGCCACGCTCTGGCTGCATCTGAAGCTCTCCAGGGACGGGGTCGTCAAGGCGGCGCTGGGCATCCTGGTGGGCTACTGGATGCTCTGGGCCTTCGTGCCGGTGCCGGGTCTGGGCTACCCGACCCTGGACATGGAGTACAACCTGGAAGGCTGGCTGGACCAGACGCTCCTGCGCGGCCACATCTGGGAATACGACACCACCTGGGACCCGGAGGGACTGCTCTCCACGCTGCCCTGCGTGGCCCTGGCCCTGTTCGGGGTGCTCGCGGGGCGCTGGCTCAGGCGCGGCGGGGAGGACCCGGGCTGGGGGGCGGTGTTCCTGATAGGGTTCTGGCTGCACCTGGGCGGGCTGGCCTGGGACGAATGGTTCCCCATCAACAAGGTCATCACCACCAGTTCCTTCGTGCTGTTCGTGGGCGGTTTCGGCCTGATGCTCACCGCCGTGGCCCACCGCCTGCTGGACAGGGCGGAGGGCGGGCCCTGGATGGCCCCCGTCCTGGCTTTGGGCAGGCGCGCCCTGCCCGTATACGTGATCTCGCAGGCCGTGACCCAGGTTCTCTACGTCACCCGGCTGCCCGGCGGCAGGAGGGGGCTCGGCAAGAGCCTGCACTTCTGGCTGTTCGACGGGTTCTTCGGCTTCGTGGGGGACAGGTACGCGGCCTCCCTGGCCTGGGGGGTGGGGCTGCTCCTGGTGCTGACGATCGGCGTGATGGCCTGGGATTACCTCGTCTCCCTCCACGCCGCCAGAACCAGCGGCTGGCCACCCACCAGCGGGCGGTACGGGGTCGGAAAGTAGCCAGGGAGCGCTGCGCGCGGGCTGCGGTGAGTTATTTTTTCGCTCCGGTGATTTTTCCCTTTCCACGATGTCCCGCGACTGATAGGGCTCGAGTGCCTTAATCACTGCCACAGGGCGGCGGGGTTCCAACCAACCCAACCTCGCCGCCCTTTAACTTGCCTAAAATGCTTGTAATTTGAATGATTCCTATCTTGTGCTGTATGGCGCTAAAGCATTGACACGAATAGCCGATGATAGTTTTTGGGGCAGCAAGGCACCCCCCGCTTGGCGGCAGAGGGTGGGCTATGCCTCAAGGGTCGTGCGAGCGGACGAATTGCGGGGTACGTCCGCGCTGTAAAAGCATACCAATGCGGTATGGTATAGGCGTTGCCAATCTTCCAGGGGATGTTTAATTTAAACTTGTAGTACTTAGTCAGGCATCCATGGGTGACTCCCGGAGCAACCGGCCGCACGGATTGATCCGGCCCAGATGTTGCGCGAGCGGGGCTCGCAAGGAGGCGTTGTGAACAACATTCGCGTTGGCGTCAGGCTGGTGACGGCGTTCATAGTGGTATCGGTGCTCACGTCCGCGGTCGGGCTCGTGGGGTATCTCGGGCTCAACTCGGCAAAAAGTGATCTTGATGCGAGCACGAGGCTGTACATCCCGGCCATCAAGGAACTGGCCGACATCCGTTTCAACCTGCGCAACATCGTGGTGTCGCAGCGCACCCTGCTGACCGAATCCCTCCTGCCCAAGGAGCGCCAGCGCCAGCGCGACAACATTTCGGAGGCCCGCAAGAACTATGGCGAGGCTCTCAGACAGTTCGAGGAGCTGCCTCACTCCAAGGAAGCCCTGGCCGCCTGGAGCGAATTCAAGTCCCTGTTGCCCCGGACGCGCGAAATCAACGACAATATCGCCTCGGTGATCGAGAAGTGGGAGAAGGACCTCTCCAACAAGGCCAACGCCATGGAGGCCGAGAAGGCCGTCATCGATCAGGGCGGGGAGGTCAACCGCAAGCTCAACGAGGCCCTGGGGAAGGTCATCGAGGTCTACGTGCGCAACGCCGAGCGGGACTCCCTGGCGGCCGACGCCTCCATCAATTGGCAGAACAAGCTGCTCATGTCGATGGCCATCGCCGCGCCCATCCTCTCCGTGCTGGCGGGCTTGTTCGTGACCCGCACCATTGTGCGCCCGCTCAAGGGGGCCATGAATTTCTCCGGGGCCGTTGCCGAGGGCAACCTCAACGCCAGCCTGGACGTGCACCAGAAGGACGAGGTGGGCAGGCTGGCCGACGGGCTGCGCGCCATGGTCGCCGCCCTGAAGGAGAAGATCGCCGAGGCCGACCAGAAGAGCGCCCAGGCCGCACGCGAAGCCGAGGCCGCGCGCGTGGCCACCGCCGAGGCCAACGAGGCCAAGGCCCAGGCCGAGCGCGCCAAGGCCGAGGGCATGCTCCAGGCCGCCAACGAGCTAGAGGGCGTGGTGGAGATCGTCACCAGCGCCTCCGAGCAGCTCTCCGCGCAGGCGGAGCAGTCCAGCCGCGGCGCCGAGGACCAGGCCCAGCGCGTGGGCGAGACCGCCACCGCCATGGAAGAGATGAACGCCACCGTGCTGGAGGTGGCCCGCAACGCCTCCCAGGCCGCCGAGACCTCCGACAGGGCCAGGATGAAGGCCGAGGAAGGCTCGCAGGTGGTGGGCCGCGTGGTCGAGGGCATCGGCGAGGTGCAGAAGAACTCGCTCAAGCTCAAGCAGGACATGACCGAGCTGGGCCAGCAGGCCGAAGGCATCGGCAGGATCATGAGCGTCATCTCCGACATCGCGGACCAGACCAACCTCCTGGCGCTCAACGCCGCCATCGAGGCGGCCCGCGCGGGCGACGCCGGGCGCGGCTTCGCGGTGGTCGCGGACGAGGTGCGCAAGCTGGCCGAGAAGACCATGACCGCCACCAAGGAAGTGGGCGACGCCATCCGGGGCATCCAGCAGGGCACCCAGAACAATGTCGTCAACGTGGAGAAGGCCGCCGGAATCATCGCCGAGGCCACCGAACTGGCCGCCAGGTCGGGCGAGGCCCTGCGCGAGATCGTCACCCTGGTGGACCTCTCCTCCGACCAGGTGCGCGCCATCGCCACGGCTTCCGAACAGCAGTCCGCCGCCAGCGAGGAGATCAACCGCTCCATCGAGGACATCAGCCGCATCTCCTCCGAAACCTCGGAGGGCATGCGCCAGTCCGCCCTGGCCGTGGAGGAGCTGGCCAACCAGGCCCAGGTGCTCAAGAACCTCATCGGCCAGATGCAGGCCGAAGGCTCGGGCCAGGCCCTGCCCGCCGGGGGCGGCTCCCAGCCGCGCCTGGCAGCGGTGGGCCACGGCAATCCCCGGGCCCT
>JBKICO010000381.1:0-5189 GCA_046567065.1 Acidobacteriota bacterium | reverse complement strand
GGAGCGCAACACGGCCTGGCGGTTCATGCTCCTGGCCGCCTCCTATGTTTTCTACGCCTCCTTCCACCTGGGTTTCGCCCTGCTGCTCTTCGGGGTGAGCACCGCCACCTGGGCGGCCGCGCGCCTGCTGGCCCGGCCGGCCGACTCCGCGCTGCCCATGGGGCTTTCGCGCCGCTCCATTTTAGCGGCCTACCTGACGGTGGTGCTGGGGGAGCTGTGCTTCTTCAAGTACTACGGCCTGGCCTCCGACCTTACGGGCCTGCTGCCGGAGATCTCCCTGCTCATGCCGGTGGGCATCTCCTTCTTCACCTTCCAGGGCATCGGCTGCGTCATGGACGCCTACCGCAATCCGGACGGCCCCCGCTGGCGGTTCATGGACGTGCTGCTGTTCATGGCCTTCTTCCCCACGGTCATGTCCGGCCCGATCCTGCGCGCCGGGGACTTCATCCCCCAACTGCACGCCGCCCGCCCGGCCTGGACCGATTCCAACCAGGCCTTCTGGCTCATCGCGGTGGGCCTGTTCAAGAAGGTGGCCCTCTCCAGCTACCTCTCGGAGCACGTCACGCGCCAGCTCTTCAGCGCGCCCGAGGGCTTCTCCAGCCTGGGGGCGCTCATGGGCGTGCTGGCCTACAGCGCGCAGATCTACCTGGACTTCTCCGGCTACTCCGACCTGGCCCAGGGCCTGGGCGGGCTGCTGGGCCTCAAGGTGCCGGACAACTTCCGCAGCCCCTACAAGGCCCGCAACCTCCAGGAGTTCTGGCAGGGCTGGCATATCAGCCTCTCCACCTGGCTCAGGGACTACCTCTATATCCCTCTCGGGGGCAGCCGCTGCTCCGCGACCCGGCGGGACTTCAACCTGCTGGCCACCATGGGCCTTGGCGGCTTCTGGCACGGGGCCAGCCTGAACTTCCTGGCCTGGGGCCTGCTGCACGGCGCCGGACTTGTGGCCACGCACCATCTGGGCGGGCGGCTCAACCTGCCTGCCGAGGGCTGGAAGGGCAGGGCCTGCGACGGCCTCAAGTGGGCGGGCACCTTCGGTTTCGTCACCCTGGCCTGGGTGTTCTTCGCCGCTCCCGACTTCTCCACGGCCATGGACGTGCTTGCGCGCATCGCCTCCCTGGACGGGCAGGGCACCGGCCCCGGCCTCACCCTGGCCGTCATCACCGTCTCCGTGATTGCCTTGCAGGGGCTGCGCCTGGACGTGCTGCGCGCCTGCCCGGCCTGGCTGGAACGCTTGCCCGCCCCGGCCTTCGCGGCCGCGCTGGGCCTGCTGGCGGCGTTGATCGTTCGTATGGGGCCTGACGGTATGCTGCCGTTCATATACTTCTCTTTCTAGGTAAAAGGACGACGGACCCATGAAGGGTGGACGCATCATCGGAATATACGCCCTGGCCCTGGCCGTGGCAGTGCTCGTACTGTTCGACCGCGTGGAGAGCTGGCTCGGCTCCCGCTTCGAGCAGGGCCTGCCTGGCTTGGCACACGAACTCGTCCTTAACGTGGACGCCCTGTACCAGCGCACGGGCCTGGCGGCTGCCGGGCTGGAGCTGGACTGCGCCACCGCCCCCCTGTTCGGCGGCACCTACAAGAACACCTACCGCTGCGCGCAGCCCGTACTGGCCGAACTGGACGCCCAGGCCCCCGAGGCCTCCGGCGGCGGCCAGCCCGCCCTGGCCTGCCCCCCCGCGCTGACCCAAGGGCAGGGCGAGCAGGCCGCGCTGGCCACATCGGCGGCTCCAGCCCCCCAGGCCAGGCCCAAGGCCGCCCCGCCCCGGCTGAACCTGCCCTGCGACGTGCTGGTGGTGGGCGACTCCCTGGCCATCGCCCTGTCAGGCAGCCTGGAGCGCGTCTTCAAGCGCTACGACGGCCTGACCATGATCCCCAAGGGCAAGGTGGCCAGCGGTCTGCAGAACCCCCAGTACTACGACTGGGAGCAGGCCCTGCGCCAGTTCCTCAAGGAGTACAACCCGGGGCTCGTGGTGGTGATGATGGGCGCCAACGACGCCAAGTACCTGACCCTCGATCCCCAGGCCTCCGAGCCCTGCGCCCTGGCGGACAAGCGGCGCGGCGTGTACGAGGCCCGGTTGAACCGCTTCCTCTCCGTTCTGGAGGAGAAGGGCGTCACCAGCTTCTGGATCGGCCTGCCCGTCATGGGCGACCAGGACCTCTCCGCCAAGAGCCACGCCCTCAACGCCATCGTCGCGCAGGCCTGCGCGGCCACGGCCCACTCCCGCTTCCTGGACACCTGGAGCCTGCTGGCCGACCCCGGGGGCAACTACGCCCAGCACGTGGTGGACGGCTCCGGCAAGCGGGTGAAGGTGCGCGAGGGCGACAAGATCCACTTCTCGCCCGCCGGGGGCGACATCATCGCCAAGGCCTTCCTGGCGGACGTGGGTTCCATGATCGAGCTCAAGCCCAAGGACAGCAAGGAAGTGGCCGCCGCCCACCCGGCCCCCGCCACGGCCACGCCCTGAAGCCGGGCGCTCCGGGGGCATGGCCGCCCGGCGGGATCGGCCGCCGGGCCGAGGCGTTCCATGAACACCGGCGAGGTGTTGCGAGTGTGGCGAGCCTTTCTTCCGGCTTGACGGATGCCCCTGTTGCGTCCTAACGGGGACCATGCGCTTTATTCAGCTCATTCTGAAAATGTGCGTGTTGCTCATGGCGCTGGCCGTCACCGGCTGCGCCGGGCTGGGTGGCGGCGAAAGCTCCGCCCATGCCGGGAGCGACAGCAAATCCAAGGCATTGGCCGCCCTGGACCGGCCCAAATTCGGTCCCAAGGGCCTTTTCGATCCGCAGGCGCCCAAGCGGCGCATCCAATCGCTCGTCGTCGTGGGTGACTCCATATCCATCAGCCTCGGCTCCGAACTGGAGAAGATGGTGGCCGAAAAGCCGGGCCTGCGCTTCGCGCGCCTGGGCAAGGTCTCCTCCGGCCTGGCCCGTCCCGACTTCTTCGACTGGGACCGCCACATGGAGGACATGGCCCGCCGACACCGCCCCGATGCCGTGGTGGTGATGCTCGGAACCAACGACAACAAGCACCTGCGCAACCCCGACGGCTCCCAGGTGACCTACCGCTCCCCCGAGTGGGAGAGGGGCTACGCCGCCCGCGTGCGGCGCATCATCGAGATCTGCCGGACCTACAACCCGGACGCCACGGTGTTCTGGATGGGTTCGCCCGTCACCGCCGACGGCGACCTCAACCGCGACCTGCGCCACATCAACGCCCTGGTGCGCAGGACGGTCTCCTCCCAGAAGGACTGCTACTACGTGGACACCTGGAGCCTGTTCTCCGCCCAGGACGGCGGGTTCGCCTTCTCCAAGCCCGATGTGGAGAACGGGGCCACCCTGCGCGCCCGCGACGGCATCCACATGACCACCGCCGGAGCCCAGGCCCTGGCCGGGTTCTGCCTCGGCGTGCTGGAGAACAGGATCTACTGGGACCCGCCCAGCCAGCCCAAACAGGAACAGGCCTCCCAGGGTAATTCCGGCGCCTGACATCAACAAAAGGATTCATGAAATGACGCGCACATGCGTATTGGCGGCCCTCGCGGCGCTGCTGCTGGCCGCGCCCGTCCAGGCTCGGGTGGTCAAGGAGATGCAGGTCACCCGCACGGGCAAGGTGGCCGCCGTGACCGAGGACCAGGCCACCGTCTACCGGCTCATGCTCGACAACGGCAAGATGATCGTCATCGGGGACAGGGAGTTCTTCGGCCCGGCCGGGCGCGCCGCCCTGGACCAGGCCGTGGAGCGCAAGCTCACGGTGGAGATATCCGGGCACCTGCTCATCCACAACGACCAGCCGCCCATGTTCACGCTGCCTCTGGAGAGGTTGGACGTGCGGGGGCTTTCCGCCCAGGCTCCGGGCCAGACTTCGGGCCAGACCCCGGCCGCTTCCGCGCAGGAGCAGCAGTCCGGCGACGCCGCGCCCTTCAAGGCCGCCAAGCTGCGCTTCGACAAGTCCGCGCCGCTGGGCCAGGCCCTGGACGCCTACGCCTTCTTCTCCTCCAGAAACTGGCAGGTGCTGGGGGCCAACAAGGCCGAGTTCAAGGCGGACATCGACCTCTCCAGCGTCAGCCCGACGGACAGCCGTTTCATCGCGCGGCTCAATTCCCCGAACCTGCAGGACACCTTCAAGTCCATCACCTTCGTGGCGCAGATCACCCTGCACGCCGACGGCACCGCCGACTGCCCCGACCCGGCCCTGGAGGCCGTCTTCCAGGACGGCTCCAAGGACAGGCTGGTGCTCAAGGAGCCGCCCAACTACTACTTCGACCGCATCCTGAAGAACCGCAAGATCAAGCTGGACTACTTCCTGAGCAAGGCCGCGCTGAACCCCAAGTACGGCAAGGGCGCGGGCTCCGCCGGGCCGCAGTAGCGCCCCGGGCCGGATAGACGTAGAAGGCATCGCAAAGCACCGCCGCATATTCCGCGGCATGACCCATCAGGGAGAATCCATGTCCAAAGCCAAGCAGAAGGTAGCGTCCCCCAGCCCCGCCTCCACCCCCGCCTCCGGCCCCGTACCCGCCGGAATGGTGCGCAAGCAGAGCGCCGTGCTGCTCTGCGCGATCATGCTCCTGGCGGGCGTGTTCATCGGCTGGCAGGGCGCGGTGATCGTGTTCAACCAGGAGACCGTCGCCGGAAGGGGCGCGGCGCAGGAGCACGGCCAGGCGCCCCAGGCCGGGATGCCCCCGCAGGGCATGCCCCAGGGCGGCATGAACGCCATGATGGGCGGCGGCCAGAACCCCATGATGACCAACCTCATGGCCCAGGCCAAGACCCTGGAGGACAAGACCGCCAAGAACCCCGGCGACGTGAAGGCCTGGGTGGAACTGGGCAACCTCTACTTCGACGCGGACCTGCCCGAGCGCTCCGTGACCGCCTACGAGAAGGCCCTGGCCCTGGACGCCGCTCAGCCCGACGTCTGGACGGACATGGGCGTGATGCTGCGCGAGATGAAGAAGCCCCAGGAGGCCCTGAAGGCCTTCCAGAAGGCCGTCTCCCTGCAGAAGAACCACGAGATCGCCCGTTTGAACATCGGCGTGGTGAAGCTCTACGACCTGGGCGACAAGCCGGGCGCGATAGAGGCCTGGAACGCGCTGGTGGCCATCAACCCCGGGGCCAAGATGCCCGACGGGCGCAAGGTGGCCGACGCGGTGAAGGACCTCTCCAAGTAGGCACGATTCAGACAAGGG
>JBKICO010000380.1:0-2557 GCA_046567065.1 Acidobacteriota bacterium | reverse complement strand
CTGGTGCGCGTATGCGCGGGTGTGCGGGAAGGAGCCTGCGGAGAGGTAGTCAAAGACTGTGGGGGTCTTCGTTGAAGGCCTCCGGCGGCCAAGGGGCTTCGCCCCTTGGAACCCCATGCGGCTTCGCGCCGAGCCAGAAACCTAGTACGCCACAGTGCGCCCTTCGGCCAGGAAGGCCTCCACGCACTTTTTGTCTTTTTCCTCGAAGGTGAAGCTGTCCTCGAGCGGCAGGCCCAACTTTTGGCGGTGCTGCTGGAAGAGGTCGTGGTAGGTCACGGCGCTGGCCCCGGCCATGCTCAGGCCCAGGGCTTCGGCCGTGCGGGCGATGGCTTCGGGTTCGGCCTCGATCTCCATGAAGGTCCCGAAAGGCAGCAGGTCCAGGCAGACCACGGCATCCTTTGTGCGCCACACCTCCCGGCACTTCTCGTACCAGAGGGCCTCCACGTAGCCCAGCCCGGCCAGGATGCGGCGCATGGTGTCGAAATCCTCCACGTGGGTCTCGACCTCGTCCATGGCCTTCACTCCGGCGGGCGCGGGCTCCGCGCTGGGCTTCTTGAAGGTCAGGGTCACTTTGCCGGTCTGACGCAGCCGCAGGAGCTCACCCCGGGCCTGCAACTCCCTCGCGGGGGTGTCGAAGACCACGTTGCGCTCGAAGCGGTTGCCCGCGAACTGCGCGCCCATGCCCTTCAGGGCCGCCCGCACCGCCGCGAACCCCTGCACCGTGAATTTTGCTTCCAGTTCCCTGGCCATGCCGCCCCCTAGCCTTGCGCGCAGGCCCGCAGCACGTCGCGGGCGATATCCGAGAGGGAGAGCACCTTGTCCACTCCGCCCAGCTTGATGGCCTCCTGCGGCATGCCGAACACCACGCAACTGGCCTCGTCCTGGGCGATGGTGTAGGCCCCGGCCTCCTTCATCTCCTTCATGCCCTCGGCCCCGTCGTCGCCCATGCCGGTCATGATGACGCCCACGGCGTTCTTGCCCGCGTAGCGTGCACCGGAACGGAAAAGCACGTCCACGCTGGGGCGGTGGCGGCGCACCAGGGGGCCATCCTTGACCTCCACGTAGTAGCGCGCGCCGGAGCGCTTGAGCAGCATGTGCTTGTTGCCCGGCGCGATGAGCGCCTGGCCGCGCAGCATGGTGTCGTTGTCCTGGGCTTCCTTGACGGTCACGCGGCAGATGGAGTCCAGCCGTTTGGAGAAGGCCGCCGTGAACTGTTCCGGCATGTGCTGCACGATGGCTATGGCCGGGCAGTCCCTGGGGAGTGATTCCAGGAACACGCGCAGGGCCTCGGTGCCGCCGGTGGAGGCCCCCACCAGCACCACCTTCTCCGTGGTGCCGAACATGGCCTTGCCCGTGGGGCCGGGCAGCATGGCGTCCGCCGAGAGCTTGGGCTCCACGCGCACGGCGGTGAGCTGCGGCAGGGCCTTGAGCTTGGAGCGCGCTGCCGCCTTGACCGAGTCGCAGATGCGTATGCGCGACTCCTCCAGGAACTGGCGCGTGCCCAGCTTCGGCTTGTTGATGATGTCCACCGCGCCGTACTCCATGGCCCGAAGCGTGGTCTCGGAGCCGGACTCCGTCAGCGTGGAGCAGATGACCACCGGGATGGGGTGCTGGGTCATGATCTTCTTGAGGAAGGTCAGCCCGTCCATGCGCGGCATCTCGATATCGAGGGTGATCACGTCCGGGGCTTCCTCGGCCATGCGCGCCGCCGCGTGGAACGGGTCCGAGGCGGCGCCGATCACTTCGATCTCGGGGTCGTGGGAGAGCACGTCCATGAGCGCCTGGCGCACCAGGGCGGAATCGTCGACGATGAGAACCTTGATCTTGCCTTCCTTCACGCGCCACTCCGTTATTTTTTCCTGTAGACGGTGGGTGCCACGGGTTCCAGGGGCAGGTCCATGCCGGTGATGCTCTCGGAATGGCCGATGAAAAGGTGCCCGCCGGACGCCAGGCAGGTGCAGAAGCGGCTGAGCAGCCCGTGTTGGGTGGGGCGGTCGAAATAGATGATCACGTTGCGGCAGAAGATGACGTGCATGGGCTTCTTGAAGGCGAACTCCTCCATGAAGTTGAGCCGCTGGAAGGCGATGTGCCGGCGGATCTCCTCATTGAAGCGCACCAGCCCGGCGGAGCGGTTCTTGCCGCGCAGCATGTAGCGCTTCTTGTATTCCAGGGGGATGGCGTGGGTCCTGTCCTCGGGGTAGACGCCGCGCATGGCCCGCTTGAGCACCTGGGTGGAGATGTCCGTGGCCAGCAGGGAGAAGCGGAACCCCTGGTTCAGGCGGGTGAACTCCGAGAGCACCATGGCCAGGGTGTGGGGCTCCTCCCCGGTGGAGCAGCCCGCGCTCCAGAGCCGGAAGGTCTCGGTCACGCCCTGCTTACGGAGGTGCCCTGGCAGCACCTTGCCAGTGAGAACATCGAAGTGCTTGGGTTCCCTGAAGAACTCCGTGGTGTTGGTGGTCACCGTGTCGATGAGGTTCACCAGCTCCAGCTCGGTGCCCCTGGGTGAGAAAAGATAGTCGCAGTAGCTGGAGTAGGAGTCGAGCTCCAGGGCGCGCAG
>JBKICO010000379.1:2457-3368 GCA_046567065.1 Acidobacteriota bacterium | reverse complement strand
GTTCTTCATAAATGGTGTGAACGCAGTGCCCTATATCGGC
Source organism: Acidobacteriota bacterium (assembly GCA_046567065.1). Classification (GTDB taxonomy): domain Bacteria; phylum Desulfobacterota; class Desulfovibrionia; order Desulfovibrionales; family Desulfovibrionaceae; genus Fundidesulfovibrio. Next base: position 3,328 of record JBKICO010000379.1, on the reverse strand, counting down.
GCGCTCCGCAACATCGGCGCGCCTAGAGGTACTTGGGCAGGTGCTCCCTGTAGAAGTCCAGGGTCCTGGCCACGCCCTCGCGCAGCTCCGTCACCGGGGACCAGCCCGTGACGCTGTGGATCTTGGTGATGTCGGAGAAGAAGTCCCCAGGCTCCTGGGTCTTGCGTTCGGCGCTGAAGGGCGTGAACTCCCAGGCGGTGTTGGTCATGGAGGTGATGACCTCGGCCAGTTCCAGGAAGGAGGATGGCCTGGAGTGCCCCACGTTGAAGGTCTGGCCTTCGGCCTCGGGCACGATGGAGAGGTACAGCAGGGCCTCCACGCAATCGTCGATGTAGAGGAAGTCGCGCATGATGCGCCCGTCGCCGTAGACCGGGATGGACTTGCCCTCCAGGGCCAGGCGGATGAACCAGTTGGCCACGCCGAACTTGTTGTGGCGCATCTGGGCGCGGGGGCCGTAGATGTTGGTCAGCCGGGCCAGCACGCAGGGGATGCCGTGGTTGCGCTGGTAGGAGCCGATGATGTGCTCGGCGGCCAGCAGCGAGATCTCGTAGATGCCCTTGGGCTGGCAGAGGTTCTCCTCGGTGGCGGGGAGCTTGAGCACCGGGCCGTACTGCCCGCGCGAGCCCAGCTTGATGACCTTGGCCCTGGGGTTGTGCTTGCGCAGGGCCTCCATGAGCACGGCCGTGCCCGTGATGTTGATGTCGATGTCCGGGAAGGGGTCGCACAGGCTCTTCAAGTGGCAGACCTGCGCGGCGGAGTGGAACACGTAGTCCTGGCCGCGCACCAGCCACTCGATGGCGGTGCGGTCCCGGATGTCGCAGTAGTTGACGGCGCAGGCGTCGCCCAGCTCCGCCACATTGAAGGGGTTGCC
>JBKICO010000379.1:0-2447 GCA_046567065.1 Acidobacteriota bacterium | reverse complement strand
GATCATGGCGTCCACCAGGGTGAGCTTCGCCCCGAGCCGGTGCAGGCGCACGGCCAGGCTGGAGCCGAGGAAGCCAAGCCCGCCCAGGATCAGGACGCGCTTGCCGGACAACGCTTCTTTGAGGTCCCGCTCGGAGAGGGACCGGGGTGCGGATATGTTCATAAGTCCTTACGGTCTCGGTATGTTGTTGGCGGGCCGCCGCAGGCTGGGCCGGGGCGCTCGCCAGGGCGAGACATATCATCTCCCCCCGGGGCGTCAATCCCGCACTCCTGGCCCGCACTCCTGGCCCACACTCCTGGCCCGCGCTCCTGGCCCGCGCTAGGGGGCCTTCTGAAGGCCTCGGTGCCAGCCAGCCCCTCCAGGAAGCGCCTCGTGTAGGCCTCGGAGCTGGCCTTGTCCAGGTGGGAGCCGTCGTAGGTGCGCAGGTCGTCCGTGTCCACTCCCACGCCCTCCCCGCCGATCTGTTCGGCCAGGGCCTGCTCCTGCCCGGGGCACCAGCCGCCGCTTGGAATGTTGCCCACGATCACCGAGGTGCCCCACTGTTTGAAGGCCTGCGTCAGCTCACCGGGCAGGGCGTACTCCTTCAGGCAGGGCGCGTCGGCCTGCTTGATGGGCATGTGCGGGCTGTCCAGCCAGTCGTCGCGGAACCAGCAGCCGCTCAGCGTGGAGCGGTACGTGGCGTTGAAGGACTGGCGCGGATAGAGCCAGGTGAAGCCCGGCTGCGAGACCAGCGCCGCCGCGTTCTTGACCCGCCAGAGGGTCTCGCCGGAGAGCACGTACTTGAAGCTGGTGAGCCAGCTCGTATCCATGGCCTCCTTGGCGGCCTGGAACATGGCGTTGGCCACGAAGGAGGGCACGGTGAACACCACTGCCTTGGGGTGGATGCCGTGCTTCTTCATGATGGCCAGGGGGAACTCCCAGCCGGTGGCACCGTCGATGGCCAGGTTGAAGATGCGCACGCCGTGGGCCCTGGAGAAGGCCTCCACCTGCCGCCAGTCGAAGCCCAGCAGGGCGCGCGAATCCCCCAGGAGCACGATGTCGGCCTGGCGGGCGTTGGCCACGGAAGGCCCGATGCCGTGGTAGAGCACGTAATAGTGCGTCTCGGTCAGGCCCCATTGCAGGTCGATGTACCAGTCCGCCCCGGGAGGGGTGGCTTTGACGGAAAGATAGGGCGTGCGCCCGCCGCCGAAGTTGAACGCCCCGGTGAAAAACAGCACCGCGGCGGCGAACACCAGCAGCACGGCGGTCAGGTACAGTTGGTAGCGGCGGAGCTTCATGGCTGTCCTAGAACTGGAAATACAGAAATTCGAGGCTCTTGAAGGACGTGAACACCGTGAGCACGCTCGCGGTGAACAGCACCGCCACCAGCAGGCCCCAGCCCAGGCTGGGCTTCCAGACCAGCCCGCGCAGCAGGAAGTGCCGCTCGCCCTTGTAGAGCCCGATGCCCGGCGAATACCGGCGCAACACCTGCTGGGTGTTGGGCAGGGTGAACACCGCCGCCAGCAGCAGGCCCAGCGCGGCCAGCTCGCGGATGTCCATGGCGCTGAGCGCGGCGTAGTCCCGCCATTTGCCGAAGTCGAGCATGGAGCGCATCACCGTGGCCCCGCTCTGCAGGCTCTCCGCTCGGAACATGACCCAGGCGAAGTTCACGGCCAGGAACGTGGTCAGGCAGGCCAGCGCGTTGGTCACAGGGTTGCCCGGCCCCGTGCCGAGGCCAAAGAGCTTCTTGAGGTCGCGCCAGAGGTGGTTGACCATCAGGTAGGCCGCGTGCATCAGGCCCCAGACGATGAAGGTCCAGCCCGCGCCGTGCCAGACCCCGGCCAGGAACATGGAGACGCCCAGGTTCACGTACTTGCGGACCGGGCCTTTGCGGCTGCCGCCCAGAGGGATGTAGAGGTAGTCCCGGATGAAGCGCGAGAGGGTGCGGTGCCAGCGCTGCCAGAAGTCCACGGCGCTGCGGGCCTTGTAGGGCGAGTGGAAGTTCACCGGCAGCTTGATGCCCACCATGCGCGAGAGCCCAAGGGCCATGTCGGAATAGCCGGAAAAGTCGAAATAGAGCTGCAGGGTGTAGGCCAGGGAGCCCTTCCAGGCCATGTAGAAGGGGATGAGCTCCTTCCCGGCGCTCTCCTTGAAGGCGACGTTGGCCATGTAGGCGATGTTGTCCGCCACGACCACCTTCTTGAACAGGCCCATGGCGAAGAGCGTGAGCCCCACGCTCAAATCCATCACGTTGAAATAGTGCCGCTTCCTGGTGTTGAACTGCGGCATCATCTCGTTGTGGTGCAGGATGGGCCCCGCGATCAGGTGCGGAAAGTAGGAGACGAACAGCACGTAGTTCAGCAGGCCGTAGCGGTGCACCTGCCGGGCGTAGCAGTCCACCAGGTAGGCGGTCTGGGTGAAGGTGAAGAAGCTGATGCCCAGGGGCAGCTCGATGGGCGGGTTGGGCA
>JBKICO010000378.1:0-2545 GCA_046567065.1 Acidobacteriota bacterium | reverse complement strand
AGAAAGCAGGAAGGAAAAGACGCCGGCGCCACAGGCTGGATCGTCAAGCCCTTCAAGCCGGAACAACTGTTGAGCGTGGTGCAGAAGGTGCTGCGCTAGCAAGGGCACCCACATGGAAGATATTCACCGCCAAGCCTTCCGCGATGAGGCTGCCGACCTGCTGGCAGAACTGGAGACGGCCCTGCTGGAGCTCGAAGACGCCCCGCAGGACTCCGGGCTTGTCAACAGGATCTTCCGGGCCATGCACACGCTCAAGGGGTCCGGGGCGATGTTCGGCTTCGACGACATCGCCCAGTTCACCCACGAGATAGAGACCGTCTTCGACAAGGTCCGCGACGGCCTGCTGCCGGTCACCAGACCTTTGCTGGACCTCACTTTCCAAGCCAAGGACCATGTCCGCCTGCTCTTCGAGAACGACGGCGGCGACATCTCCGGCTACCTTGCCTCCGGGACAGCCATCCTGGAAGGGTTCCGGGCCCTGGCCGGGGAGGGGGGCGCTCCCGGCGCGGAGCCCGGGGCGGCGGCAGGCTCCATCCAATCTCCCGCCTCCGCCCAGGACGCCGAACGCGACCGGATGTTCAGGATCCGCTTCAAGCCGCGCCCCGGCATCTATTCCACCGGCAACAACCCCGAATACTTCCTTGAGGACATCAAGTCCCTCGGTTCCGCCAGGGTGTTCGCCCACTTCGAGGACGTGCCCCCCCTGCGCGAGCTCGACCCGCAAAACTGCCACGTCTGGTGGGACATCCTGCTCGCCACCACATCCACGGAATCAGCCGTCCGCGACGTGTTCATGTTCGTCGAGGACGAATGCGACCTGAGCGTGACCCCGGTGGAGGCCGCTAGCGGCGACAAGGTGCCCATGCTGGGCGAGATCCTCGTGGAACGCGGCGACATCAGCGCCGAGCAGATCGAGCAGGCCGTCGCCGGGCAGCGCAGGCTCGGCTCCATCCTGGCGGAATCCGGCGCGGTGGCCGCCAAGAGCGTGGAGGCCGCGCTGGCCGAACAGTCCATCGCCCGCGACCGCCAGGACGCCAGGAAGACCGCCCCCGAGGCGGCATCCAGCCTGCGCGTCTCCGCCGAGAAGCTGGACCGCCTGCAGGACCTGGTGGGCGAGCTGGTGATCGTGCAGGCCCAGATCAAGCAGGCCGCCGCGCTGCTGGGCAACGAGGCCGTGGTGAACCTGGCCGAGGAGCTGGAGCGCTTAAGCGATGACATCCGCGATTCCACGCTCTCCATCCGCATGCTGCCCATCGGCTCCACCTTCAGCACCTACCGCCGCCTCGTGCGCGACCTCTGCGCCTCCCTGGGCAAGGAGATCGACCTGGTGACCACCGGCGAGGACACCGAGCTGGACAAGACCGTGCTGGACAGGCTGGCCGACGCCCTGATCCACCTGCTGCGCAACAGCATCGACCACGGCATTGAGCTTCCGGCTGAGCGCGAAGCCGCGGGCAAGCCCAGGAAAGGAACCATCCGCCTCCAGGCCGAGCATTCCGGCGGCGACGTGGTCATTGAGGTCATCGACGACGGCAAGGGCATCGACCCCGCCAAGGTGCGGGCCAAGGCCCTGGAGCGCGGCCTCATCACCGAACATACGGAACTGAGCCCGCAGAAGACCCTGGAACTCATCTTCCTGCCCGGCTTCTCCACGGCCGAGGCCGTCTCCAACGTCTCGGGGCGCGGGGTGGGCATGGACGTGGTCAAGGGCGTGGTGGAGTCCCTGCGGGGGAGCATCGCGCTCTCCAGCGAGCAGGGGCGGGGGTCGCGCGTGACGGTGCGGCTGCCGTTGACCCTGGCCATCATCGAGGGCCTTCAGGTGCGCGTGGCCGACCAGGGGTACGTTCTGCCCCTGGAACTCGTCGAGGAGTGCGTGGAGCTGGACAAGCAGGACCTGGAGGTCTGCACCCGCAAGCGCATCGTGAACCTGCGCGGCCAGGTGGTGCCCTACATCTCCCTGCGGGAGTGGTTCAGCTTCCCCGGGCCGGTCCCGCCGATCGAGCAGGTGGTCATCCTGGGCATGAACGGCCAGCGCGTGGGCCTGGTGGTTGACCATGTGGTGGGCGAGCACCAGACAGTCATCAAGAGCCTTGGCCCCGTGTTCCGCAAGCTGGACGGCTTCTCGGGCGCGACCATTCAGGGCGACGGCAGCATGTCCCTGATACTTGACGTCAAGCGCATCGTGGACATGGCCCTGGAACAGGCCGGCCGGGAGCCGGAGCGTTAGGCATGGCGCTCCAGCCCCAGGGGCGGCACGCGCCTACCGGCCTTCCGGAGAGGGAATTCAGGCGGCTGGCCGAGTTCATCTACGCCGAGTGCGGCATCAAGCTGCCCCCGGCCAAGAAGACCATGCTGGAGGCGCGCCTGCACAAGAGGCTGCGCGCCCTGGAGCTCGACTCCTACTCCAGCTACTGCGACTATCTTTTCTCACCCAGGGGCACCGAGCTGGAGCTGGTGAACCTCATCGACACGGTGACCACCAACACCACGGAATTCTTCAGGGAACCAAAACACTTCGATGTTCTCACTGGCAAGGTGCTGCCAG
>JBKICO010000377.1:7251-10897 GCA_046567065.1 Acidobacteriota bacterium | reverse complement strand
CATCGCCGGTGACGAGCAGGACGTCGAGCTCGGTCCAGCCGAGACGGTCCATCTCGGCCCGGGTCATCGGGAGAAAGGAGGGTTGCTCCAGGGGAGTGCGCGGCATTGGGGGAGTATGGCCATTGGGGCTGGGTTCGTCCAGGGGGGCGGGCCGCCCTGCGCCCATCACACGCAAAAAGGCGGCCCTGGGGCCGCCTTTTTACTATTTGGGATTCCAAAGGGAGGGACTCCCATTGGCCGCCGGAGGCATCTTCCTACCTCCGTCTTTACTTACCAGGTCTTCGCGCGCTGCTCCGCCAGGGCCTTGATCTGCTCGTCCCAGCTGGCGAATCCGGCGTGGTGCAGCGCATCGGCCACGGTCTTCTCCCAGTCCCAGGCGGCGTAGATCACCTGCTTGTGGAAGGTGTTGCGGAACTTCTCCAGCTCGCCGCGGTAGAAGGCCTCCTTGGGGGTGTCCAGGTGGTCGCGGAGCTGGGTGGCCAGGCGGGTCAGCTCGCCCTCGTACCACTCGTTCAGGTCCTTGGCGGACTGGTTCTTCCTCAAGATGTGCTCGTACTTGTTGTCCACGAGCATCTCGTGCAGGCGTTCCAGGTGCTGTTCGGCCAGCCAGGCGCCCAGGCCGGAGACGGGGATGTTCTCCTCTTCCACGGCGGCCACGTCGAACTTGGTCTGGTAGTAGGTGTCGGGCACCACCGAGGCGGAGACGATGCCCGCGATGGAGACCAGGCCGCGCAGGATCAGGCTGTTGGAGACGCCCTGCCCGCAGAAGCCCACCTTCTTGCCCATTTTCTGGCCGGTGAAGATGGTCACCAGGATGGCCCAGACCACGGCGGGGTCTTCCTCGTCGTAGATGTGCTGCAGGCTCGGGTTGTCGCGGTCCGTGGCGAGCACCATCTGGGTCATGTCGTTGGAGCCGATGGAGAAACCGTCGAACTCCTCGATGAACTCCTTGGCCAGGATGGCGTTGGAGGGAATCTCGCTCATCATGTGGATCTTCAGGCCGTCCTCGCCGGAGCGCATCTTGTGCACCTTGGCCAGGTAGCGCTTCATGGAGCGGGCCTCCTCCAGAGTGCGCACGAAGGGCAGCATCATCTGGAGGTTCTTGCCGCCGAAGATGCCGCGCGCCAACTTGAAGGACTCGATCTCCCAGTCGTGGATGTTGCGGGAGACGCCGCGGTAGCCCAGCATGGGGTTGTCTTCGAAGTGCTCGAAGAGCATGCCGCCCACGAGGTTGCGGTACTCGTTCGACTTGAAGTCGGTGGTGCGGTAGATGATGGGCCTGCCGTAGAAGGCCATGGCGAACAGGGCCAGGTTCTGGGCCAGGGTCTGGACGTAGAGCTCCTTGCCGGTGCGGTAGCCGCGCGAGCGAAGCTGCTTGGCGATGCGGTCCGGCAGGGTGCGCACTTCCTCCATGTCGCGCTGGATGCCCACCTGGCGGGCGATCTCGGCGCGCATCTCCTTGATCTTGGCCAGGGTCTCCTTGATGAGGGGCTCGTGGGCCACGGCCTGGGCGCGTTCGGCCACGTGGGCCTTGACCTCCATGCGGCGCTTCACGGCGTCGGCATGGTTGGAGGTGTCCTGCAGCTCGGACCAGTAGCCCATGATCACGGCCACATGGTCCTCCAGGCTGATGGAGGTCTTGAGCACGTCCAGGCGGCGGGTAGCGTTGCCCAGGTACTCGTCGAGCTTCTTGTCCAGCTCGCGCAGGCGGCGGTGGATGGCCAGCACCTCGTCGGTGCCCTTGGCGCCCTCACGCTCGGTGAGGCTCTCCAGCTCCTTGGTGAGGCCGGTGATGAGGCCCACGTACTGGCGCAGCTTGAGGTCCATGGGGATGTAGCCCGCGGCCATCTGCTCCTTGATGACCTTGGTCAGGCGCTGCTCGTACTCCTGGAGCTGCCTTTCCACCAACTGGCCGAGCATGCCCTGGTCGTAGGCTTCGAGCGCCATGGGGTGCACGCCGATGTTGCCGAGCATGAACTCGGCGCGCAAGAGGCCCACCTCGAAGTCGGTCACCATGCGCAGGCGCGAGAGGAACAGGGCCTGGCCCACATCCGCCAGGATCAGGCCGACCTTGGTCTTGGTGGCGGGCAGCTTGGAGAGGTCCATTTCGCCGCCCACGGCCACCAGGGGCAGCAGGCCCCGGTAGACCACGCCGCGCGAGCCGTCCACGGTGACTTCCTGGCCGTCCAGGGAGCGCAGCAGCTCGGCGCGCTGGATGCCGATGACCGCCGGGATGCCCAGCTCGCGGGAGGTGATGGCCGCGTGGGAGGTGTCGCCGCCCGCGTCGGCCATGATGGCCGAGGCCACGCGCATGCCGGGCACCATGTCGGGGTCGGTACGCTCGGCGGCGAGCACGTCGCCCTTGTTGATCTTGTTGAGCTCGAGCGCGGAGCGCAGGAACTTCACCGTGCCCTGGCCCGCGCCGCGCGAGGCGCCGTTGCCCTCGAGGATGACCTCGGCCCGGGCCAGCGCCTTCTTGTCCACTTCCATGCGGCGCATGAAGATGGTGTCGGGGTGCTGCTCGAACTCCTCGTTCCAGCGGGTCTCGGGGCGGGCCTGCACGAACCAGAGCCGCTCGGACTGGTCGATGCAGAACTCGGTGTCCATGATCATGGCGTCGTAGGCCTGGGAGATGGCGCGCACGCCCTTGGCGACCTCTTCGGCCTGGGCCAGGGAGAGCGCCCAGCGGTAGGCCTCCAGCTCGTCAACGGGGACCAGCTTGGTGCCGCCGCGCTCGTCGTAAATGATCTTCTTGTCCTTGAAGCCCATGAAGCGCACGACCACCTCGCGGTTGTCCTCGCGCTGGAACACGTAGAGCTTGTCCGGGGTGACCATGCCGCCCACAACGGCCTCGCCCAGGCCGTAGGAGCAGTCGATGGAGACCAGGTCCTTGCGGTCGGTGCCGCGGCAACCGGTGGCGGTGTCGGCGGAGAAGGCGGTGCCCGAGATCACCGGGTTGATCATGCGCATGACGCACACGGACAGGGAGGTGTTCTCGATGGCCCACTCCTGCTTGGCCTTCTCGGCGATGGTGTCGTCGCCGGTGCGCTCGGCCAGCTGGACGGCGTCCAGGATGGCTTCGCGGCGGTAGGTCATGGAGCGGAGGTTGTAGGCCGAGGCGCAGTCCCACTGGTAGGCTTCCACCACCTGGTCGTCGCCGACGATGTTCAGGTAGGTGTCCTGCAGGCCCGCGAAGGCCTTCTTGCGGGAGTCCTCACCGGCGGCGGAGGAGCGCACGGCCACGGGCACGTCTTCCAGGCCCGCCTCGCGGCAGATCTCCTGGTAGCCGCCGCGCACGGCCTCGGCCACGTCCAGGGGCATGTCCACCGAGAGGATGGCCACCTGCACCAGCACGGAGCGCTTGCGGAGCTGGTCGATGCCCTCGGGGGAGGTGGCGAAGCCCTCGACCACGTTGTTCACGAAGGTGCGCAGCTTGATCTGCGTGGCCTTCTCGCCAGCCTGGGAGCGGACCTCCTGGGCGACGGTGCGGGTGAAGTGCTTGAGGAACTCGGGGTCCTTGTTCACTTCCTCGCTGGTCCAGTCGATGCGGTTGTATTCATGGTCCACGGTGGCCCGGATCAGGGCCGCGTTGACTTTGGTCTCGTCGAGCAGCTTATGGAACGCGATGGAGGATACCGCGCGGAAC
>JBKICO010000377.1:2015-7235 GCA_046567065.1 Acidobacteriota bacterium | reverse complement strand
GGCTGATGATGGCGGTATTGTAGTTCTTGCCCCCCACCAGGAGTTCGGCCTCCTCTCCGATGGCCTCGATCTCGGCACCGGTGAGGATGAGCTTCTTCGCCAGTTCTTTTTTGTCTTTGGCGGGCGCTTTGCAAGCGGCTTTAGCCATTCGATTCCTCCTTAGGAATATCCACAAGGCATCTTGAGATTTATGTCTTAGGGCTCCGCCCTCATGGGGCGGAGCGCTATCAGATTCAGTGCCGGGCGGGCAAGTCAAACCCGCCTAGTCGGCGATCTCCATGCCGTGTCCGCACCACGGGCAGTAGTGGTAGTCCTCCGCGGCAAGGGGGGCCTTGCATCCGGGGCAGGCCTTGCTGATGGGCATGATTTCCACCAGCAGTTCGCCCTCCTTCACCGGGACCATCTTCCTGTCCTCGAAGTAGTCGGCGTTGCGCAGCACGCGCTTGACCACGCCCTCCACCTGGGAGAGCACCGACTTCTCCTGCTTCATCACCGAGATGTTGAACACTTCCTGGCCCGGCTTGAGGAAGTCGCCCGGGCTCACGTGCATGACCCAGAGGTCGCCGTTGCAGGGCGCGGCCACGTGGTAGGGGTTGGCCGGGTCGGCCATCTCCACGCTGGCTGCCGCCGCGCCGCCGACGGCCTCGGCCACCTTGACCTGGTGGGAGAGGATCTCGGAGTCGAGCACGTAGCGCACCACGCTGTAGCCCTGGGGATCGGGCTGGCCGATGTCGAGCAGGGTGAAGGTGTGGGGCTTGCCGCGCGAGTCCTCGAAGAACATCTCCTGCCCGGGCTCCAGGCCCTCGAACCAGACATCCAGGGGCAGCAGGTTGGGGTCGCCGTACTTGCCCTTGAACTCGATGGTCTTGAGCGCGTCGCCGGGGTGGTTCAGGTACATCACGAACTCTTCGCCCGAGGGTTCGCGCTGCAGGCGCTTGGCCAGGGACTCGAACTCGCCGGAGAGGTCGGCGTCCTTGAGGGAGGCCAGGGGCGAATCCGTGGTGCGCTGCTTGATGGCCTCGGCCCACTCCGCGCCGAAGGCGGACTGGTAGACCCAGTCGGCGGGCCAGCCCAGGGGGAGCTTGCCGTACTTGCCCAGCAGGAGCTGGCGGAAGGCGTCGTTGGAGTCGGCGTAGAGCATGAGCCTGTCGGCCAGGCAGGCCTGGGTCAGGCACTCGTCCGGGTGGATCGAGGTGGCCTCCAGCACTTCCAGCATGTCGCGCACTGCGCGCTCGCCGCCGCGCTTGTAGGCCCCGGTCACGGCCAGGAAGGCCGTGTTCCAGGTGATCTGGGAGCCGGGCGTCACGTCGTGGTAGCGCACGATCTTGCGGGTGCCCGCCAGGAACTTGAGCATGTAGGGCAGCAGGTGGATGTAACCCTGCTTGAGCGCGCCCTCCTGCGAGGATGAGGTGGCGCCGCCGGGCATGCCGTGCTCCACCACGTCGTAGTCGATGCCCTGGAAGAAGGGCGCGGTGTAGCGGTCGTAGTAGGGCATGATCTGCTTGAGCACGAAGCCGCAGGAGCGGATCATGTCCTTGTTGAGCTGGGTCTTGAGGCCCAGTTCGTCCTCCAGGTAGGCCGCCTGGGAGAGCACCTCGCCCTGGCCGTACCAGCGCACGGCCGCGCCGATGGCGGTGTCCACGATGTGGGCTCCGGCCTTGGCAGCAGCGCCCACCGCCGGGACGAACAGGCCGTCGGTGTAGTGGCGGTGGTAGTCGATGACCAGATCGGGGTACTTCTGGCGGATGGCGGTGATCAGCGCGGAGATGAAACGCGGCGGGCACACGCCGGCCATGTCCTTGAGGCAGAGGATGATGAGCTTGGTGGCCTTCTTCTTGGAGACGCCCGCCACCTTGGCGCACATGTCCAGGATGTCCTCCAGCACGCCCATGTAGTGCGGCACGTCGAAGCCCTTGGCCCAGGAGACCGAGAGGCAGGGCTGGAAGATGTTGGCCTTGGAGTTGAGCGCCACCTCGGCGAAGGGCAGCATGTTCTCAACATGGTTCAGGAAGTCGAAGCAGCGGATGATGTCGTAGTGCTCGCAGATCATCTCGCCGGTGAGGCGCATCAGGTTGCGCGGCTGCGGCTTGTAGCCCAGCACGTTGGTGGAGCGGATGAGCAGCTGCTTGCACGTCTTGGGCGCGAAGCAGTTCCACTGTTCAGCCTCGGTGAAGGGGTAGGTCATGTTGGCCATCATGGCCACGTGGAAGTGCGCGCCGCCGCCGTTCTCCAGGGAGAGGAAGCCGCAGTTGTCCAGGTAGGGGCCGACCAGCTTGTCCTCGGCCAGGCGGAAGCGGTTGCCGGAGTTGGACTGCGTGATGTCGCGGGTGGTGGTGTCCACGAAGTGGACGACGCCCGAATCGCGGATGTGGTCCAGCAGGGCCTGCCTGTCGCCGCGCGGATAGGGGCTCTGCCAGGCCTTCTGGTCGAGCACGGGCATGACCGGGGTGAACCGGCCCACGCGTTTGTCCGCCCTGCCCCGGTATTCGCCCAGCTGCACGAAGGAGTTGTAGCCCTTGGCCGAGATGTCGGCCACCAGGCGCGAGAGCCGGAAGGCCTCGGGCTCCACGTCGCGGTATTCCAGCAGGTCGGGCGAGGTGGCCACGAAGTTGGTGTCGTAGTCGCCGGAGCGGAACTTGGCGTTGCGGATGACCTGCAGGTGGAAGGGGATGGTGGTCTTGAGCCCGCCCACGATGTACTCGCGCAGGGCGCGGTCCATGATGCCGAGCACCTTCTCCCAGTTGCGGCCGTAGGCCACCAGCAGCGCGCCCGCCGAGTCGTACTGCGAGGGGAACTCGTAACCGGCGGAGATGCAGGAGTCCAGCCGGACGCCCGGGCCGCCGGGGGAGATGTAGCGGTTGATGAGCCCGGCGTTGGGCGTGAAGCCCTGGCGCGGGTCCTCGCAGTTGATGCGCACCTGCAGGGCGGTGTTGAAAGCCTTGGTGTTGTTGCGCGTGTAGCGGAGCTTGGCCCCGAAGGCCACGGCGATCTGCTCCTCCACGAGGTCGATGCCATAGCGGCACTCGGTGATGCCGTGCTCCACCTGGAGTCGGGTGTTGACCTCGATGAGGTAGGGGGTGCCGTCAGGCTCCACCAGGAACTCCACCGTGGCCAGCGAGTAGTAGCCCACGCTCTTGATGAGCATCTCGGACCAGCTCTTGAGCTTCTCGCGCAGCTCGGCGGTCATGCCCTTCCAGGGGGAGGGGGTGATCTCCACGAGCTTCTGGTGGTTGCGCTGCACGGTGCAGTCGCGCTCGTCCAGCGCCAGGACGTTGCCGTGCTTGTCCGCGATGACCTGGATCTCGATGTGGCGCACGCTGCGCAGATACTTCTCGACGTAGAGGCGGGGGTTGCCGAAGCTGGCCTGGGCCAGGGCCGAAGCCTTGGAGAAGGCCTCCTCCAGTTGCTTGGGCTCGTGCACCACGTAGATGCCGCGCCCGCCGCCGCCGCCCTCGGCCTTGAGCATGATGGGGAAAGTGATCTGGCTGGCGATCTCGCGGGCCTCGGGCACGCTCACCGCCGCGGTGGAGCCGGGCACAACCGGTATGCCCAGCTTCTGGGCCAGGTTGCGCACCTCCACCTTGTTGCCCAGCAGGTTCATGGCAGTGGCCGTGGGGCCGATGAACACGATGCCGGCCTGGGCGCACTTCTCGGGGAAGGTGTGGTCCTCGGAGGCGAAGCCCCAGCCGGGGTGGATGGCCGCTATGCGTTTGGCCTTGGCCTCGCGGATGATGAGGTCGAGGTCGAGGTAGGCACGGGGGTCTTCGCCGAGCAGGATGAGCTCGTGCGCGCCGGCCACCGCGGGGGAGGTCATGTCCACCTTGGTGGCGGTCAGGACCGGTACGGCCTGGAAGCGCTCGCGGATGGAGCGCAGCACGCGCCGCGCGGTGATGCCCCTGTTGGCAACGAGAATCTTTTTGCCCTGGATTTCCTGGAGAACGTCCTGAAAGGTCTTCACGCCCATTGTGAGATGTCCCTAACCTGGATGCTTGAGGGGGTGTTCGCGGACCCGCCAAATGCCGCCAGAAGTGAGTAGTCTTTCGCCCGCTCCGCCTGCGGGCATGACTCGGAGCGCTCCGTCCTGGGCGAGCCCCGCCAACCGGGCCGTCCACGGAGTTTCATCCCCGTCCCGGATCGCGACCGTTTCGCCCAACCAGCACAGAAGAGGCTCGATCATGGCGGCGACGTTACCGGGTGAACCTTGTTGAAGAGTGGTTTCGTAGCAAATTTTCACAAAATCCACAAGTTCCGCCCACAGCGTGAGCGGGCCGGATTTCAGGCCGTGCGCCCGGAGGTATCCGGCGGGCACGGCATGAGCCTCCCTCAGCATGTCCGGCGGGGGGGCACTGACGAGGTTGAGGCCGATTCCGGCAACGGCCACGCCCTTGCGCTCCTCCACCAGGATGCCGCCCACCTTCTGCTCTGCCACCAGCAGATCGTTGGGCCACTTGATGGACGCTTCCAGCTTTTTGTAACGCAGGAAACCCGCAATGCAATAGCCCAGGATCAAGGGCAGCAGCGAATCGTACGCCTTGGGCACGGGCGGCAGCACCAGGGCCGCGTACACGTTGCCCGGCGGCGAGAGCCATTGCCGCCTGAGCTGCCCGCGCCCCGCCCACTGGGACACAGCCAGCACCGAATCCCAGGCGCCGAACAGGGCGTTTTCGGCCAGGGGCCGGGCCACGTCCAAAGCCGAGGAGCATTTGCCGCACACCAGGATTCTGCCTTGCCGCCGCACAGGGGAGACCCACCATTTCTCCTGCGCGCAGGCCGAGCACCACGTTACCGAAACCTCTTGCCAAGGAGCGAAGCGGCGAGCATCCTCCTCCCAGGCCGGGTGGCACCCGGCCAGCGAGTCAGGACACAGCGGGTCCGCCAGCTCCTCCCTCCCCAAAGCCCAGAGGAGCGCCCCGGGCCCCGGCAGCGCAGGACCATCAATCTCCGCCACGGATCGGAAACCTCCATGCAGATACTTCTGGTTGGCGGTGCGGTTCGGGACATGCTCTTGGGCAGGCCCGTCACCGACCGCGACTACCTCGTCGTCCACGCCGACCACGAAATGTTCCAGGGGCGGTATCCCACCGCTCGCCTGGTCGGCAAGTCCTTTCCGGTGTTTATCCTGGACGGGTGCGAATACGCCTGGCCCAGGGGCGGCTCGCTGGAGAACGACCTGCTCCTGCGCGACCTGACCATCAACGCCGTAGCCCTGGCCGAGGACGG
>JBKICO010000377.1:0-2005 GCA_046567065.1 Acidobacteriota bacterium | reverse complement strand
CACCCCATGGCCCTGGTGGACCTGCAGGCCAGCGTGCTGCGGCCCTGCTCCCCCGCTTCCATGCGCGACGACCCCATGCGCGTGTTCCGTGCGGCCCGCTTCGCCGCCCAGTTTCCCGACTTCTCCCCCAGCCCGGAGCTCTTGGCCCAGATGCGCGAGGCCGCCCGCCTGGGCCTGCTGGAGGGGCACGCCGCCGAGCGCGTGGGCCGCGAGGCGGCCAAGGCCATGGCCGCGCCCAAGCCCTCGCGCTTCGTGCGCCTGCTGGCCGCCACGGACTGCCTGCGCCCCTGGCTGGCCGAGCTGGAAGCTTGCCGGAATGTCCCGGCCGGGCCAGCCCAATACCACGATTCCGACGTATTGGAACACATTTGCCGCGTGATGGACTGCGCCGCCGGGGACCCCCTGCTGGTGTGGATGGCCCTCACGCACGACCTGGGCAAGGCCCTGACCCCGCCGGAGCGCCTGCCCAAACACCACGGCCACGACGAATCCGGCGTGGCCGCCGCCGAAGCCCTGGGGCGCAGGCTGCGCATGCCCATGGCCTTCATCGAGGCGGGCATGGCCGCCGCCGGGGAGCACATGCGCGCCCACCGCTACCGGGAGCTGCGCCCCGGCACCAAGGTGGACCTGCTCATGCGCCTGGAGGCGCGCAGGCTCACCTCGCGGATGTTCAAGCTGGTAGCCTGCGACGGCGGGGAGGACATGCTGCCCCAGGTGCGGCGGGAGCTGCGCGCCGTGCTGGCCGTGCGCCTGCCCGAGGACAAGCAGGGCCAGGGCGAGGCGTCGGGGGCGCTGTTGCACCAGTTGCGGTGCGAGGCCATCACGCGCGTGGCCAGGTGACGCTGACAGGCGTCCCGGCCTGATCGCCCGAGACGTCGGGCGAACATCCCCCACGTCAAATATATGGGAGTCCAGAGGGTCGAAGACCCTTTGGCCGCCGGAGGCTTCTTTCTGCCGCAGTCTCCCTTCAAGCGCTCCCGGCTACGGCTTCGGCTCCTCCGCCTGTTTGCCCGGGCGCCCGCCGCCCCACTCCGCCTTCTCCACCGCGTAGAACTCCCCGTGGCCGGGGAACACCATGGCCCTGCCCCCGCCCTTGGCCACGCCGGCCGCCACGGTGCGCATGAGCTCCTTGAGCATGCCCATCTCCTTCATGAACAGGGCCGAATCCGTGTTGGTGCTCGTCAGCAGGGACTTGTGCACCGAGAGGGCGTCGCGGTCCTTGGGGGAGAGGCTGCGCGGGTCCAGCAGGTAATCGCCGGAGAAAAGATACCCCCTCCGCTCCTCCAGGAAGAACACCTGCGCCGCCGCGTGCCCGCCCAGGCTTTCCAGAACCGTGAAATCCAGGTCGGCCACGGCGATCCGCCCGATGACCCTGAACCCGCCCATCTCCCCCTTCGCGGGATCGAAGCCCGAGATGCGCTCCGGGGCCACCAGGTCCGTGAGCCTGCTCACCAGGCGGGTGAAGGGCCTGTTGATGCCGCAGAGGTCCCCCTTGCCCAGGGTGCGGTCCTCGCAGCGGAACACCTCGGCGCTGTCCGGGTGCATGAAGACCTCGGCCCCGAAGCGCCGCTGCAGCTTGCCCGCCCAGCCCGCGTGGTCGGCGTCGGGGTGGGTGGCCAGCACGGTGCGCACGCAGGAGGGGTCCAGCCCGTGGTGGGCCAGCCAGTCCATCACGTCGTCGAAGTAGATGCCGAAGTTGGTGTCCAGGAAGGTGGCGTCCTCCCCGTGGCGGAGCAGGTAGCTGTTGGCCCCCTCCGGGCAGGAGAGCATGTACATGCTCACCGCGGGCGTGAGGCGCACCGGCCCGGTCAGGCGCAGGGTGAAGCGCTCGTGGGTGGTGCCCGCAGCCATGGCCGCCAGGCGCAGGATGTTGGCGTAGATCTGGGAGGCGGCCAGGGCTTCGCCGGATTCGCCCGAAGCGCCCCGGAATTCCTTCAAGGCCTGGCGCATGGCCCGCGAGGTGCTGAAAAGCTCCTCCAGGGCGCTCATGCGCTCCGGCGGCAGG
>JBKICO010000376.1:0-5822 GCA_046567065.1 Acidobacteriota bacterium | reverse complement strand
TCCAGCCAGGATTTCTGCAGCGCCATGGTCAGCTTGGCGTTGACGATGGCCACCGCAGCCTGGGAGGCCAGCGCGCCCACAACCGGCAGGCACATGGGGTCGAAGGGGACCACCCGTCTGCCCTCAGGCGTCTCGCGCGTGGCGTTGATGAGCTGGAGCACGCCCACCACCTCGTCCTTCTGGTCCATCATGGGCAGGGAGAGCATGGAGTGGGTGGAATAGCCATTGGCGCGGTCGCTAGCCGGGTTGAAGCGGTACGGGGCGGAAGAATCGATGCCGTAGACATCCGGAATATTGACCATTTCTTTGCTGACGGCCACATATCCGGCGATGGATTCGGCGTTGAGGGGCAGTTCGTAGGCCTTGAAGAGAGCCCGGCAGGCCTCCTCCCCCAGCCTCTCGGAGAGGGTGCCGTTCTGCGAGGTCTCGAAGCGCAGCACGTTGCCGTCCACAAGGTAGACGGAACCCGCGTCGGCTCCGGTGAGCTTGCGGGCTTCCAGCAGGACCATTTCGAGCAGGTCGCCCAGCACGCGCGTGCTGGAGAGGGCGAGCCCGACCTTGATGAGCTGGCCGGCTTGGCTCTCGAAGGAAAAAGCGGGCACATCGCCCGGAGGAGCAACGTGGCGGGGTTCCATTACCCTCGGAAGCTATCCGGGCATGTGTGAAAAGTCCAGTGGTATGGCCCTGCCCCGGGGTATCGACGTCACCTCGGGGCCGTGCCGGTAGCCAGCCCGGAGCATCATCTCCCCCAGATAGGCCACCATCACGGCGTTGTCCGTGCACAGCCCGGCGGAAGGCAGCACGCAGGCGAGCCCCCTCTGCTCGCACATGCGGCCGAGCACACGCCGGATCATGGAATTCGCGGCCACCCCGCCCGCAACGACCAGGGTTCCCGCCTCGGGGTGTTGGTCCGCCGCGCGCTCCGTTTTGATGCGCAGGGTGTCGGCGACCGCGCTGTTGATGGAGGCGCAGAAGAGCGGCAGCCCGGGGATGTCGGGCAGGCCGCCGTCCGGCAGCGTGGGCAGGCGCAGGTGCGGATGCTGGGAGATGTGGCGGGCCACGGCGCTCTTGAGCCCGCTGAAGCTGAAATCAAGCCCGGGGTTGGCCGTGTAGGGCCGGGGAAACATGGACTCGTCGGGCTGCACGCCGCTGCCCAGGATGTCGATGTACTTGCCGCCGGGATAGGGCAGGTTCACCAGCTTGGCGGCCTTGTCCAGGGCTTCGCCCGCGGCGTCGTCCAGGGTGCGGCCCAGCAGCTCGAAGTCGAAGGGAGAGCGGATGAGGTAGAGGTGGGTGTGCCCGCCGGAGATGAGCAGCCCCAGGGCCGGGAAGGCGATCTCGTGCTCGAGCCCTGCCACCAGCAGGTGGGCGTGCAGGTGGTTGACGCCCACCAGGGGCACGCCAAGCCCCTGGGCCAGGCCCTTGGCCAGGTTCATGCCCACGAGCAGGCTGCCCAGCAGGCCAGGGCCGCGCGCCACGGCCACGCCCTGGATGTCGCCCGTGGCGAGCCCGGCGTCATCCAGCAGGCCGGAGAACAGCGCCGTGGCCTTGCGCAGATGCTCGCGCGAGGCCAGCTCGGGCACCACGCCCCCGAACAGGGCGTGGAGCTCCACCTGGCTGGCCATGCGCTCACCGAGCACCCTGCCCTCCGACACGAGCGCCAGGGCCGTCTCGTCGCAGGATGTCTCGATGCCCAGACAGATCATTTTTTGTGCTTGCGGTAGATCTCCATCACCTTGTCCACATCGTTGCGGCTGCCGATGAACAGGGGCACGCGCTGATGCAGTTCGGATGGCTCGATCTGCAGGATGTCGATTTCGCCGTCGGTGGCCTTGCCGCCCGCCTGCTCGACCAGGAAGGCCAGGGGGTTGGCCTCGCACATCAGCCGCAGCTTGCCCCGGGGTTTCTTGGGGTCCTGCATGTCGGCGGGATAGAGGAAGATGCCGCCGTAGAGCAGGTTGCGGTGGAAGTCCGCCACGAGGGAGCCGATGTAACGCTGCGAGTAAGGCTTGCCGCGGGCGTTGTCGGTGCTCTTGAAGTAGCTCACCGCCTCGCGGGTGGCTTCGTCCCAGTAGTTCCAGTAGGCCTCGTTGACCGAGTAGACCTTGCCGGTGTCGGGGGTCTTGATGTCGGGGTGGGAGAGCAGGAACTCGCCCACGCTGGGGTCCATGGTGAAGCCGTGCACGCCGCGCCCGGTGCTGTACACCATCATGGTGGAGGTGCCGTAGAGGAAGTAGCCCGCCGCCACCTGGTCCGCGCCCTTCTGCAGCACGTCGGCCAGCGTCGCGCCGGTCTTGCTGCACGACTTGCGGCGATAGATGGAGAAGATGGTGCCCACGTTGACGTTGGCGTCGATGTTCGAGGACCCGTCCAACGGATCGAAGATCAGGATGTAATCACCTTGGGGCAGGTTGTCCGGAATCTCGATGACGTCGGCGTTCTCCTCGGAGGCGATGGCGCAGAGCACGCCCGCGCGCTCCATACGGTAGATCAGGATGTCGTTGGCGTAGTCGTCGAGCTTGCGCACCGCTTCGCCCTGGACGTTTACCTCGCCCGTGAGGCCCAGCACGTCGACCAGCCCTGCCTTGTTCACCTCGCGGGAGATGATCTTGGCCGCGAGGATGAGCTCGTTCAGCATGGAGGTGAACCGCCCGGTGGCCATGGGCGATTCCTTCTGGTGCAGCAGCAGATGTTCGGTGACGGTTACCTGGCGCATGATTGCTCCTTCCTGCAGGCGTTACTGGGCCGGAGCCTGGGCTGGGGCCTGATCAGGTGCGGGTACGGCGGCGGGCTGGGGCTGCGGGGCGGCCTTGGGCTGCGCCTTCACCGTCTCGATGGCGTAGATCAGGTACGTCTGGGCCACGGCACGGGCCTGCCACTGGAATTTGCGGCCGCCCACGGTGTCCTGCCCGGTGACGTTGGACTTCAGGATGTTTTTCCAATTGAGCTTGGACATGGCCTGCCCGGCGCTCGGGTCGTCCCCGCTCCACAGGGCCTCGCCGGGAGACATGATGAGCAGCTTGCCCGGCCCGGGGGACTGCTTGGCCAGGCTGGCGGCGTCGAAATGGGCCACCAGGATGCCCACGAAATCGTTCTCGACGTAGAGCGGCTTCGCGATCATGACCTCGGCGCCCAGCTCCGTCACGGAGACGGCGGCGGCCATCTTGCGCTGCTTGTACAGATTCTCGAACTCCGCCAGCGGGGCGAAATCCACGTTCTTGATGGAGAAGGAGGGCTGGCGCCTCACCACCGAGCCGGTGGGGCTCAGTTCCGCCAGGCCGGTGAGCCAGGGGAAGGAGGTCATCACGTTCTGGACCCATTCGGCATCTGGCGGGGCGTCCTGGGCGGAGAGGGCGCGCAGCAGGTATTCGAGCTGGGCGTCCACGGGGGTGAACAGTTCGGCGAACTTGAGCACCGTGGGGTCGGAAGTGCCCAGATCGCTCAGGTCGATGGTGGGATCGACGTTGACGTACTCTTTGTACATCTTCTTGGTGCTTTTCCAGTAAGGCTTGACCGTGTCGCAGCCTGAGGCGGCGAAAAGGGCGCAGGCCACCAGGGCCAAAATGACGCGCTTATGCATGAGGCCGATCCTTCTTAACGGGGTGATGGACGTGCTCCGCCCGAATTGCATGCGATGCGTCTACTCTCTGGAACGGGCGTAATCAAGCGGGTGTTCAGGCCGTGGCCCTCGCGTCCAGGCGGTTGGCGAGCGCCTCGAGCATGCTCACCAGCTTGGCGCCTGACTTGGGCTGCGCCTCCGGCGCGGATTTAGCGGGGGATGCCCCGGAGGAAACCAGGAGGTTGATCTCATCCATGCGGGCGGAAATATTGTTCCTCTCCTGTTCGGAGGAGGCCAGGCGAAGCAGGTCGCCGTAGATTTCGAGGGCGGCGGCGTAGTCGCCGTGGCGGGCCAGGAGCTCGGCCATGGTGCGGGTGCGCACGGCGGCCACGTTCTCCGAGGCGCACTCGGGGGGTAGCATGTCTGCCGGGGCGTGGCGCTGCCGGGACTCGATGCGCTGGGTCAGGGCCATGACCTCTTCGGCGCCGCGCAGTGAGAACGGCTCGGATTCGCAGGCGGCGGAGCGCCCGGCGGCCAAAGCGGCGGCGGGGGCCCGGGGGGGGGCCTGGGCTTCGCCGAACTGGGCGGAGAGCCCCTGTTCCATCAGCGACAACCAGGAGACTTCCTTGCCTTGCAGGGAGAGGGCCAGGAAGCGCAGGGCCAGGGCGGCGTCCTTGGAGAGGCCGGGAGCCTTGGCGGCCCACAGGGTCCACACGGCGGGATAGTCGGCCAGCAAGGGGGAGACGGCGTCGAACTGGCAGGAGGCCTCTTCCTCGCGGCCAAGGCGCATGAGCAGCTCCACCAGAAGGAACTTGGCCTCCATGTGGGCGGGGTGGAACTGAATGGACTTCTGGAGGACGGCGACGGCCTCCTCGACCTCGCCCTGCGCGGCCAGCATCCTGCTCAGGGGGAAGAAAACCCTGGAGTTGGGGTCATCCGAGAGAACTTCGCGGTAGAATTCAATTTTTGATGTCATCGCCGACGCTTCCTTCAGGGTATTGTCCGGGGAAAAGATAGATGATCTCGTTGTCGCGGAGGTAATTGCCGTGGGCGCGGGTCATTTTTTCGGTGAAGGCCCGGTCGGACTTCAGCCAGCGGATCTCCTGGCTCAAGTCGAGCGAGCGCCCGGCCAGGGCGTCTATGCGCATCTTCAACTGCTTCTGGTGATTCTTGAGGTCGAGGTAGGCGAAAACGCCCTTGTCGCTCCAGACGAGGTTGTAAAGCAAGACGGCGTTGCAGCAGAGGATCAGAGCGAGGAGCAGGCGCCGTATGAGCATGGTCTATTGCAGTGTCTGGTTTTTGGTTTCGCCCGAGCGGGCCATTGCCGAAGGCGTTTTCAGTTCCTGCAGGAAACGCTCGGTCGCGGTTTCTATCCGCGCGACATCCTCTTCGTCAAGCTCGATACCGTCCATTTCATTGAGGAAAGACTTCAACACCTTGAATTCCGGAAGCAACATGCTCCCGGAGTCGATGCGCTGCAGAAGCGGCTCCAGCTCCAGGATGGTCTGGAGGCAGTTCACGATGCGCGCCGCCAAAGTGGAAGACCTGGTTCCATCCATCGATTCATGACCCGCCGCGATGAGGCTTCATTGGAGTGAACTCTGTATCTTCGCCCAGCCGGAACGTCCCTGAAGGCATTGTCCGTTCCAGGGCGAAGCGGTCCCTGCATTGGAGATTCGCACATTGCCGCGCGGAAAGCAAAGCCAATTCACGCCAAAGCGTCACGACCGCAAAAAAACACGGCGCGGGCGCAACGGCCCGCGGCATCCGCACTCCTCGGCCTTCAGGTCCGGCGGCGCGGCTCAGGCCTTGTTGGGGGGCCAACTCTTGAAGAAGCTGTACATGTAGTTGGCGCCGGAGCCGATGGTCAGGCCCAGGGCGACGTAGAGCATCATGGTGCCGAAAGGCTGCGGGTCGACCCCGAACATGGGGTAATGCAGGATCAGCGGGCACAGCGCGATGATCTGGATGATGGTCTTGAGCTTGCCGAACTTGTCCGCCGCGATGACCACGCCCATGTCCGCCGCCACGGCGCGCAGGCCGGTGACGGCCATCTCGCGGCCGATGATGATCACCGCGACCCAGGCCCCCACCCAGTCCAGCCTGACCAGCATGATCAGCACCGAGCAGATCAGCAGCTTGTCGGCCAGGGGGTCCAGGAATTTGCCGATGTTGGTCACCAGCCCGAGCCGCCTGGCCAGCAGGCCGTCGAACACGTCCGTGACCGAAGCCGCCACGAAGAGGATCATGGCCGCCAGGCACA
>JBKICO010000375.1:0-4170 GCA_046567065.1 Acidobacteriota bacterium | reverse complement strand
CGCCCCTCGGGCGAGATCATCAGCAGCGAGTGCGTGCTGTGCATGAACTGCCTGAAGCGCTGCCCGGCGGCGCGCATGGGTTTTTCCACCAGCCCCCCGGCGGCGGGCTCGCTGCCCATGCCAGCCATCTCCCGGCGCGGGGCTTTGGCCGCCGTGGCCGCCGGAGCTCTAAGCGCGCTCCTGTGGCGCGTGGGGCCGCTGGGCGCGGCCGACCGCAACCCCGCGCTCCTCCGCCCGCCCGGCGCCCTGGACGAGGAGCGCTTCCTGGAGCGCTGCATCCGTTGCGGCCAGTGCATGCGGGCCTGCCCCTCCAACATCATCCAGCCCGCGCTCTTGCAGGCGGGCGTGCAGGGCCTGTGGACCCCGGCGCTGAACTACCGCATCGGGCGCAGCGGCTGCCAGCCCAACTGCGTGGCCTGCGGCAACGTCTGCCCCACGGCGGCCATCCGCCCCTTAAGCCTGGAGGAGAAGCACGGCGTGGGCGAGTTCGCCAACGCCGGGCCCATCCGCCTTGGCGTGGCCTTCGTGGACCGCACCCGCTGCCTGCCCTGGGCCATGGACCGCCCCTGCATCGTCTGCCAGGAGCTCTGCCCCGTGAGCCCCAAGGCCATCTTCACCCGCGTGGTCTTCGAGGCCGTGCGCGGCGGGCGCGTGGCGGTGGCCCGGGTGGCGGACGAAGCCCTGGACGTCTCCGGGCAGCTCCCCCAGGGCCTGAACCTGGGCAGCGGCGACTACGCCGTGCGCCCGGCCAGCCTGCCTGACGCCGCGCCCAGGCGCATCCTGGCCCAGTCCGGCCCGCGCCTGACCCTGGACCGCCCGCCCGCGGGCTGGGCGGACCCGGCCCCGGGCGACAAGCTTGACGTGGTGGTGCGCCTGCAGCGCCCCTTCGTGGACCCTGCCCGCTGCATCGGCTGCGGCATGTGCGAGCACGAGTGCCCGGTGTCCGGGCTTCGGGCCATACGGGTCAGCAGCGAGAACGAATCGCGCTCGCGCTCCGGGCGGATGCTGGCCTGAGGTTGCATTCCATCCGGCTCCGTATATAGGAATGAATCGAATCACGGTGACAACGTCTTGCGTTCACGCCGACTGCGGCGGGGAGGTCAACGTATGAGCGATACCGGCAACAAGGCGGGATTTTCCCGCAGGGATTTCCTCAAGGCGGCGGGCGTTTCCGGCCTGGCGGCGGGCATCAGCCCGGTGGGGCTCGCAACGGCGCAGGACGCGGCCCCCCAGCCCGGGGCCATGCCCAAGCGCAAGCTGGGCAAGACCGGGGTCGAGGTTTCGGTGCTGGGCCTGGGCGGCATGTTCGACACCATCAACAACCAGTTGCTGCTCAAGCAGGCCCACGCCTGGGGCGTGACCTACTGGGACACGGCCGAGGCCTACGGCAACGGCCTCTCCGAGGAGGGCTTCGGGCGCTACTTCAGCCGCAACCCCAACGCCCGCAAGGACATCTTCCTGGTCACCAAGGTCGTGGCCAAGCAGGGCTCCGACTACACCGCCCGCCTGGACGCCGCGCTCAAGCGCCTCCAGACCGGCCACGTGGACCTGTTCTTCATCCACGGCATCTCCGGCATCGACGAAATAACCCACTACAAGCAGTGGGCCGCCGACATGAAGAAGGCGGGCAAGATGAAGTTCTTCGGCTTCAGCACCCACACCAACATGGAAGACTGCATGCTGGGCGCGGCCAAGCTGGATTGGATCGACTCCATCATGGTCACCTACAATTACCGGCTCATGCACACCCCCAAGATGCGCGAGGCCTTCGACGCCTGCGTCAAGTCGGGCATCGGCGTGGTGGCCATGAAGACCCAGGGCGGCGGCCCGGTGAAGACCGACTCCGAGGCCGAGCTGAAGATGGCCGGGCGCTTCATGGAAAAGGGCTTCACCGACAAGCAGGCCAAGCTCAAGGCCGTCTGGGAAGAGCCCGCCATAGCGAGCATCTGCTCCCAGATGCCCAACCTGACCATCCTCTCTGCCAACGTGGCCTCCGCCCGGGACAAGACCGCCCTGGCCCGCGAGGACGTGCAGGTGTTCGGCGAACTGGCCGAAGCCACAAAGTGCGATTACTGCGCGGGCTGCGGCAGCATCTGCCAGGGTGCGGTGGGCGGGCTGGTGGCCGTCAACGACGTGATGCGCTGCCTGATGTACTACCGCGACTACGGCGACCAGGACCTGGCCCGGGAGGTGTTCGCCTCCCTGCCGGAGGAGACCCGCGCCAGAATGCTCGAGGTGGACTACACCAAGGCCGAGAAGGCCTGCCCCCAGGGCCTGGCCATCGCCGAGCTCATGCGCGAGGCCAAGACGCTGCTGGCCTGAGCCTGAGTTCGCATCCGCTGCTGGCGCAATGAAAGAAGGCGGCCCGGTCAAACGACCGGGCCGCCCTTTCAGTTTGCGCACTCTCCGGCCAGCGCCATGAAGAGGTCGCGCCGTGGCAAACGGCCGGGCCGCCTTTTGCGTCTGAGCGGCCAGGAACCGCACGGCAGGAACAGATTACATGACGCTGCGGCCCAAGCCAGCGGCTTCACGGACGCAGGACTGCGGAGTGTGCGGCGGGAACGGCTCCCATGCGGCAGGGCCTGCCGCTCGCCGGACAGGCTTGCCGGACAGGCTCGCGGCCCTGGCCGGGGAGGCCCTCCCTCCGGCGGATGGAGGCCGGGAGCACCGCCGGGGCGATCAGGCCGCCGCGCCTGCCCCGGGCGTGGTGCCGGATGACGGTTTGGGCAGCAGGATGCTGAAGGTGGTGCCCCTGCCCGGTGCGGAATCCACCAGCAGTTGCCCGCCGTGCATCTCGGTGATGATGTTGTAGGAGACGAACATGCCGAGGCCCGTGCCCTTGCCCGGGGCCTTGGTGGTGAAGAAGGGTTCGAAGATGCGTTTGCGCACCTCGGGGCCCATGCCGGGGCCGTTGTCTTCCAGGTCGATGCGCATCCTGTCACCGTCCGGGCGCACCCGGATGGCCAGGGTGGACCCCTCCGGATCCTGCCCGGCGGAGGTCATGGCCTGCAGGGCGTTGAGCAGGATGTTCAGGATGACCTGCCCGAGCTTCGTGGGTGAGCAGAGCACAGGCACGCAACCGGGCCCGTAGTGCTTATCCAGCTTTATTTTGCGGAAATCATAGCGTTTCTTGAGGTCGTAATCGTTGGACATCATCTCCAGGACGTTCTCCACGATGGACGGGAGTTCGCACAGGGAGTGATCCTCCTCGCTCTTGCGGCTGAACTCCAGCATGTTCCTCACGATGGTGCCTGCCCGGCCGCAGGCCTCGCGGATGTGCTCCACCGATTCGAGGATGCCCCTGCGCTTCATGTAGTCCGACATGGCCTCGAAATCGATGCCCAGTTCCCCGGCCACCGCCTTGTTGGCCGTCAGGCCCTCGAACAGGCGGCGTTGCAGGTTCTGGGCGGACTGCATGATGATGCCCAGGGGGTTGTTGATCTCGTGGGCCATGCCCGCCGCCAGCACGCCCAGCGACATCATCTTCTCGGCCTGGACCACCGCGTCCTGCATGCGCTTGAACTCGGTGACGTCGCGCAGCGCGCCCACAAGGAACACCTGGCCGGATATGTCGGTGTAGCGGGTTTTCTGGGTCAACAACGTGTGCGAAGCGCCCTGGGCGTCGGTGAACACCTCCTGCCGGACAGGCGCGCTGCCCTCCGCCAAAACAATCCTGTCCTCGTTTCTGTAGGCTCGCGCGACTTCCCCGGGGAAGACTTCGTCATCGGTCTTGCCGATGAAGTCCTCCGGTTTTCCGCCAGCCAGGGCCGCGCAGGAGGTGTTGAGCAGGATGTAGCGCAGGGAGGCGTCCTTGACGAAGACCGGGTCCTTCATGGCGTTGATGACGGCAAGGAAGAAATCCCTCGACTGCTCGAGGGCGCTGGTGCGCTCACGGACCATCCTGCTCAGGCGCTTGTTGAACACCAGCAACGTCACGCCCACCATGCAGCCCGCCAGGAATACGGCCGCGCCGATGGTGAGCATGATGCGGACCTGTGCGCGCTCGCTGTCGCTCTGGGCCTGCTTGAGCTCGGGGTAGAGGAAGCCCTCCATGTTGAATCCGGAAGGCAGCAGGCCGAGGCGTTCGTAAGTTTTGGCGATGTGCTGCCAGCGCGCCGGGTTTATGTGCCCCACGTCCACGAGATCGGGCTGGATGAGCTCGCGCATGGC
>JBKICO010000374.1:0-3315 GCA_046567065.1 Acidobacteriota bacterium | reverse complement strand
GCCCTGGAGCGTCAGGGCAACGACATCATCCACCTGCAGATCGGCGAGCCGGACTTCGACACCCCGGAGCCGGTCAAGGAGGCCGCCGCCAAGGCCATACGCGACGGGCACACCCACTACACCCACTCCCTGGGCCTGCCCGTGCTGCGCGAGGCCATCTGCGCCTATTACGAACGCACCTACGGGGTGAACGTCCACCCGGATCAGGTTCTGCTGACACCCGGCACCTCCCCGGCCATGCTGCTCACCTTCTCCGCCCTGATCCACCCCGGGGACGAGGTGCTCCTGGCCAACCCGCACTACGCCTGCTACCCCAACTTCATCACTTACGCCGGGGGGCGCGTGCGCCGCGCCGACACCCGCGCGGAGGACGGCTTCCAGTTCACCCCGGCCAGCCTGGCGCCCTGCCTGGCCGATTCGCCGCGCGCCGTGGTGCTCAACTCCCCGGCGAACCCGGCGGGCACGGTGATCCCCGAGGCGGACCTCAAGGCCATCTGCGAGACCGGGGCGCTGCTGGTGTCGGACGAGATCTACCACGGCCTGGCCTACGAAGGGCGGACCGCCAGCACCCTTGAGTTCACGGACAACTGCTTCGTGCTCAACGGATTTTCCAAGCTCTGGGCCATGACGGGCTGGCGCCTGGGCTGGGTCATCGCGCCCAGGAAGTACATGCCGGCCCTGCAGCGGCTGCAGCAGAACTTCTTCATCAGCGCGTCTTCCGTGGCGCAGTGGGCGGGCATCGCCGCCCTTGAAGAGTGCGGGGAGCAGGTGGCGGCCATGGTGGCCGAGTACGGCAGGCGGCGCAGGGTGATGCTGGACGGGCTTGCCAAGCTGGGGCTCAAGGCCCCGGTGGAGCCCACGGGCGCGTTCTACGTGCTGGCCGACGCCCGGCACATCGGGCAGGACAGCCTGGCCCTGGCCCGCGACATCCTGGAGAAGGCCCACGTGGGCGTGACCCCGGGCATCGACTTCGGACCCGGGGCCGAGGGCTACCTGCGCTTCAGCTACGCCAATTCGGTGGAGAACATCGAGGAAGGGCTTTCCCGCCTGGGGCGCTACCTCAACAACCGCTGAGGCCTACGTCCGCCAGGCGTTGCGCCAGCGCGGCCGCGCCCCAGAGGCCCACGTTCTGGTCCCGCACGAGACGCACACCCACCCCGGCCATCAGCTCCGGGTGGGTGTGGCTGGCGCGGAATTCCTGCCCGAAGGCCTGGTGGCTCAGGAACAGCGGATTTTTGGCCGCCACCCCGCCGGAAACATACAGCCCGCCCCGGGCCACCACCTCCAGCACGTAGTCCCGGCAGGCCCGGCCCAGGAAGCGGGCGAACCACTCCGTGGTGGCGTCCTTTGCGCTCAAGGAGGCGGCAACCTGGGCCGGTGCGAGGGCCTCGCCCGTAAGCCAGCGGTGGAGCAGCGCCAGACCGGAGCCGGAGACAACCGTCTCCCAGCGGATGAAAGGCTCGCCCGTGGCCTTGAGCGCGAAATCCTGGAAATTCCTTTCCTCCCCCGCGTTGAAGGGGAAGGCCGCGTGGCCGCCCTCCGACCCACCCACCACGAAGCCGCCCAGCCCGTCCGGAATCAGGGCCGCCTTGCCAAGCCCCGTGCCGGGTCCGATCACGGCCTGCGTCTCGGCGATGTCCAGCGTTCCGGCCAGCACCTCCTCGGAACCTTCGACGCCGAGGTGGCGGCAACCGTGGGCCTGGGCGGTGAAGTCGTTCACCAGCAGGCTCGCCTGGGGCAGCAAGCCGGACGGGAGCAGGTCAAGATCCAGGGTGTAGGGGATATTGGGCGGCAGGCAGGAGCGCCCCTTCTTGACCGGACCGGCCACGGCCAGAACCGCCGCCGCGGGAGCGGGGAGGCCCCGCGCCGAGGGGGCGAGCGCGTCCAGCCCGGAGCGGATCAAGGCCTCGAAGCTGCCTGCGGCGGCGCTGGGCAGCTCCGCGCGGGCGGCCATGGCCAGGGATTCCCCGCCGACGGCGAAGAGCGCGAACCGGCCGCTGGTGCCGCCGATGTCCGCCGCAAGGACCGTGGCCTGGCAATAGGATGCGCTGGGAGTAACCATATCCCCTCCCTATGGCAAAACAGCCCCGCTCCGCAACCAGGCAGCCGAGTGTCCCTCCGTTTCCTGCCCCTTCCCGGCGGAGGCTTCGACCGGACGGGGCGTTTGCGCTGTTGTCAAACCGGCCGGTATCTGGGAAACACGTCCAACACCGAAGACCCGGAGGCAACCATGCGCATGCGCGCCCTTTCCGCCACGCTTTTCTGTATCACGATCCTGGCCGCTTCCGCTGCCCAGGCCGAGCCCGTCCACTACAAGCAGCTCATCTCCATGCTCACTGTCAGCCTGCCGGGCTGGACACCCGGCGAGCCCACCGGCCAGACCGTGCGCTCGCCGCTGGAGGCCAGCGAGGCCACGCTGGAGTTCACCAAGGGCGAGAGCCGCATCGAGGTGGCCGTGTTCGACGGCGGCCCGGCCATGGGCGCGGCCATGGGGGCCGTGAGCCAGATCGAGATGGAGAGCCCCGAGCAGACCGTGAAGCCCCTGACCCTGAAGGGCTTCAAGGGCGCGGTGTACACCTACCCCAAGGAGAACGAGGCCGACCTGGTGCTCATGGTGCCGCCGCGCTTCGCCGTGACCGTGCACGCCTCCGGGACCACGGACGTGGAACTGCTCAAGAAGGCCGCCGAGCAGCTCGACCTGGCCAAGCTGGCTGCCGCCGGGAAATGAGCGTGGGCTCCGTCGCCGGAATCCTCAACTATGTGGAGGTGGACGCCCTGCTCTCCTGCAGCGGGCAGCCCCGGGTTGAGGATTTCGCCGCTCTTGCCGCTGACGGCTTCAAGGAAGTGATCAACTTGGCCA
The DNA here is from genome assembly GCA_046567065.1 of Acidobacteriota bacterium. Classification (GTDB taxonomy): domain Bacteria; phylum Desulfobacterota; class Desulfovibrionia; order Desulfovibrionales; family Desulfovibrionaceae; genus Fundidesulfovibrio. The sequence goes on along the minus strand of JBKICO010000374.1, from coordinate 455 downwards.
CGGCAGCCTCCACCGGGCACCTGCCCGACGAGGCGGAACTGTGCGCCAAGGCCGGGTTGGGCTTCACCTGGCTGCCCGTGGCCTGGGACGCGCCCACCATCGGGGATTTCGAGGCCTTCCGGGCCTGGCTGGCCCCGCGCAGGCGGGGCCGCACCCTGGTGCACTGCGCCAAGAACTGGCGTGCCTCATTGTTCGTGGCGCTCTACCGCGCGCTGGAGGAAGGGCTCGCACCGGACGCCGCCTGGGAGGAGGTGCTTTCCGTATGGGAGCCGGACGATGTCTGGACGGCTTTCGCCAGGGAAGTGCTCGCCAGGGCGGGGCTCCTGCTGCCTTCGCCCCTGCAAGAATGATCGCGGAAGTCGTTGGATTGGAAGCTTCTCCGATGGCCTGCGGCGCGCCGGGCGGCCGGACATATTTGAAGAATGTCCTGCCGCCCGGCGCGCCGCAGGCCATCG
>JBKICO010000373.1:0-3735 GCA_046567065.1 Acidobacteriota bacterium | reverse complement strand
GCGGTCGCACAGGTCGTTGAGCCAGACGATCTCGTCCATCTCCTCGATCATGCACAGGCCGCCGAAGGCGTAGATGGTCTCGTATTCGGGGCCCTCCAGCACCAGCCCCTGGTGACGGCCCTTGGCCAGCTTGGCCATGCGCCCGCAGGCCATGAAGCACTTGAGGCAGGCGTGGGGCGTGACCTCGTGCTCCTTGTGGAAGGTCTCCCCGCTGATCTTCGGCCAGTGGTCGCAGGTGCCCTGGCTCCAGTATTTGGCGGGGAAGGCCCCGGCGGTGTTCATAAGCGCCACCATCATGGTGGTGCCGTAGGCCTTGTAGGCCTTGACGCCCTTGTTCTCCTTGTTCGCCTTGGCGAAGTCGGCGGCGTAGGCGCGCGCCCCTTTGGGGTCGGCCAGCTCCCGCTTGCGGTCGCCCTGGAAGACGATGGCTTTCAGGCGCTTGGAGCCCATGACCGCACCCACCCCGGCCCGGCCAGCGCAGCGCCAGAAGTCGTTGGCGATGATGGCGTAGCGCACCAGACGCTCTCCGGCGGGGCCGATGACGACGGCCCCGGGCGCGCCGAAGCCCGGCTTGTCCACGCCCAGGGCGGAGCGGGCGGCGCGTTCGGCGTCGTAGGTCTCCAGTCCCCACATGTGGTCCGCCTCGTGGAAGGCGCAGCCTTCGGGGTGGATGGCCAGGGCCACGGGCCGCTCCGAGACGCCCTCGATGACGATGGCGTCGAAGCCCGCCCTGTCGATGGCCTCGGGGACTTTGCCGCCCGAATAGGATTCGGCGTAGAACCCGGTCAGCGGGGACTTGGTGAACACGCCGTAGCGGCTGCCGCCCCAGATGGGGCCGCCGCAGAAGGGGCCGGTGGCGAAGATCAGGCGGTTGTCCGGCCCGAGCGGGTCCGCACCGGCCGGGTTGCGCGAGGCGAGCAGGGCCGTGCCGATTCCCTTGCCCCCCAGCACGGACTCCAGCAGCCCCTGCTCGGGCGCGTCGATGGAGAAGGTCCTGCTGCCGAGATCCACCGTGAGTATCCTGCCGTAGAATCCGAACATGGGTTTTCCTTCCGGGCGACTGGTTGGTGGGGTGGGCGGCGCGCCCGTGCCTCTCGGGGGGCGCGCCGGTCAGGCCTCAGACTGCGGTGCCTCAGGGGTCACAGTACACGGCGGTAGATGGCCTCGGCATCCTCCAGGCGCAACAGACGCGGATTGTTGGCCAGCAGGCGGGTGACCTTCATCACCCCCTGGGCCAGGCCGGGGATGTCCGCATCCTTGACCCCGAAGGCGGAGAGCCTGGCGGGCACCTGCAGATCGTTGGAGAGCTGGCGCAGGGCCTCCACAGCCTTGAGCGCCGCCTCCCTCGCGGAGAGGCCTTCCACGTTCTCGCCCAGCATCCCGGCCAGGTTGGCGAACTTGGGGATGTTGCCCAGCAGGTTGAACTCCATGACGGGCACCAGCATGATGCTGTTCGCCACCCCGTGGGGGATGTGGTACTCGGCCCCGATGGGGTAGGCGAAGGCGTGCACCGCCGTGACGCCCGCGTTGGCGAAGGCCATTCCCGCCAGCATGCTGCCCTCCATCATTTTGGAGCGGGCCTCGATGTCGCCGCCGTTGGCGAAGGCGGTCCTGATGCTGCCGTAGACCAACTTGATGGCCTGCCGGGCCAGCATGTCGGTCATGGGGGTGGCGTTCACGGAGGTGTAGGCCTCCACGGCGTGGATCAGGGCGTCCATGCCCGTGGCCACGGTGATGTGCGGCGGCAGGCCCAGGGTCAGCTCCGGGTCGAGCAGGGCCACGCTGGGGAAGAGGTACGGGCTTACGATGCCCTTCTTGAGCTTCTCGTGGTGGTCGGAGAGGATGGCGATGGGCGTGACCTCGCTGCCCGTGCCCGCCGTGGTCGGTATCAGGATGAGTTTGAGCCCCGGCCTGGGCACGAGGTCGATGCCGAACATGGTGGAGACGTCCCCGGGGTTGGTGGCCAGGATGGAGGAGACCTTGGCCACGTCCTGCGCGGAGCCGCCGCCCAGGCCCAGGATCACATTCGCTTTGAACTCCTTCACCTTTTCGCTGGCGCGAACGGCGGTTTCGTAGGAGGGGTCGGCCTCCACGTCGGAGAAGCGCGCGAAGGCGATCCGCTCCCGCTTCAGCAGGCCCTCGATCTTGTCCACGAGGCCGGTACCGGCGAGGCCCGGGTCCGTCACCACCATCACCCGCTTGCCTCCCAGCCTGCGGACCTCCTCACCCAGTTTGGCTATGGATCCGGCGCCCATGACGATGCGCCCCGTGGTCTGAAACGTCGTAACGGTTCCCATGGCAGTACCCCTGCTTGGTTCGGCTCCGCCTGCGCGGGCCATTGTGCGGTGCTTGCCTTTCCCGGCCAGGCCCTGGCCGCCCGTTTCGCTGCGCGGCTGCATGCCGCGCCCGGCGGGAGGCTCCCGCTCAGACCGCCAGGTAGCGGCTCTGTATCTCCGCGTCGTTCCTGAAGGACTCCACCGGGCCGGTGTAAACGGGCCGGCCCTTGTCCATGACGGCCACGCTGTCCGAGACGGCCAGGGCGAAGCGGATGTTCTGCTCCGAGAGCAGGATGGTCGTGCCTTCGCGCTTGAGCCGCAGCACGAGCTCCTTGAGCTCGCCCACGATCACGGGGGAGAGGCCCTCGGTGGGCTCGTCCAGGATGAGCACCTCGGGGTTGCCCATGAGGGCGCGCCCGATGGTGAGCATCTGCTGCTCGCCGCCGGAAAGGGATGCGCCCATGCGGTCAAGCATCCGGCGCAGGGTGGGGAAGCAATCCAGCACGGATTCCAGGTTCCAGCGCCCGGTGCGCCCGGAGATCACGCCCATCTCGAGGTTCTCGCGCACGCTGAAGGGCCCGAGGATGCGCCTGTCCTCCGGGACGAAGCCCAGGCCCAGCCGGGCCATCTTGTAGGGGGGCAGCCCCGCGCAATCGCGCCCCATGAACTTCACCCGGCCCGACTTCGGCGGGGAGAGGTTCATGAGCGAGCGGAACGTGGTGGTCTTCCCGGCGCCGTTGCGGCCCACGAGGCAGACCGTCTCCCCCTGGCGGACCTCCAGGCCCATGTCGAAGAGGATGTGGCTGCGCCCGTAGAAGGTGTTGAGCCCGCCGGCCGAGAGAATGGGGTTCATGCGACCTCCTCGCCCAGATAGGCGGTGATGACGTCCTGGTTTTTGCGGATTTCCTCCGGCGGGCCTTCGGCGAGCAGCCTCCCGCTCTGGAGGACGCGCACGCTCTGGGCCAGGCCGAAGACCGTGTCCATGTCGTGCTCGATGAAGATCAGGGTGAGGTTGAAGTCCTTCCAGAGCTTGCGCACCAGCTCGCGGGTGAGGTGGCGCTCCTCGGGGGACATGCCGGAGGTGGGCTCGTCGAGCAGCAAGAGCACCGGCTCCAGAGCCAGGGCGATGCCGATGTCCAGGAGCTTCTGGTCGCCGTGGGCCAGCTCGCTGGCTTGCCTGGCGGCGTAGCGGGCCAGGCCCAGGCTGTCGAGGATCTCCATGGCCCGCTTGGTGGCGCGCTTGAACTCGGAGACGGGTCGCAGGGGCCTGCGGGTCTGATCCAGCTTGGAGAGGCAGGCCACGCGGATGTTGTCCAGCACGGTCTCGCCCAGGAACAGCGAGGCCACCTGGAAGGCCCGCCCCACGCCCAGGGCCACGATCTGCTGGGTGGTCCTGCCCACCAGGTCCTGCCCTTGGAAGAGGATGCGGCCGCTATCCGGGCGCAGGTGCCCGGTGATC
>JBKICO010000372.1:0-7986 GCA_046567065.1 Acidobacteriota bacterium | reverse complement strand
CCGCGCAGCAGGCCCTCGGGCAGCAACTCGCCCAGCTCCTGGCTGGGGGCCTGGGGCCAGACGCCTTCGCGGCCGGGGGAGGATTTCTTGAACAGCGTGCTCATATGGCGTCCTCCATCCAGGCGGCCAGGATGTCGATGTCGCGGCGGGAGTTCTTCTCGGTGCAGCAGACCAGCAGGGCGTTGTCCATGCCCTTGTAGTAGCGGCCCAGGGGGAAGCCCGGCACGAAGCCCCTGCCGATGAGCGACAGGCACACGTCCTGCGCGGAGCGGGGCAGGGTGATGGCGAACTCGTTGCCGAAGGGCTTGTCGCTCAAGAGCTCCACGCCCTTGATGGCCGTGAGCTTCTGCGCGGCGTAGCGGGCGTTCTCCATGCTCACGCGGGCGGTGCGGGCCAGGCCCTCCTCGCCCAGCAGGGAGAGGTGGATCAGCGAGCGCAGCGCGCACAGCGCCTGGTTGGAGCAGATGTTGGAGGTGGCCTTCTGGCGGCGGATGTGCTGCTCGCGGGCCTGCAGGGTGAGCACGTAGCCGGTGCGGCCCTGGGCGTCCTGCGTGCGGCCCACGATGCGCCCGGGCATCTGGCGCACCAGGGGCTTGGTGCTGGTCATGACGCCCAGGTACGGCCCGCCGAAGGAGAGGGGCAGCCCAAGGCTCTGGCCCTCGGCCACGGCGATGTCCGCGCCCATGGCCGAAGGAGTCTTGAGCACGCTCTGCAGCACCGGGTAGGCGCTGACGATGGCCAGCGCGCCCTTGGCCTTGGCCGCCGCGAACAGGGCCGAGGCGTCCTCCACGCAGCCGAAGAAGTTGGGGTTCTGCACCACCACGCAGGCGGTGGCGTCGTCCAGCGCGGCCTGCATGGCGGCGAAGTCCGTCGCGCCCTTGGCGTGGGGCACCGTGACCAGCGTGAGCTTCAGGTTGCGGGTGTAGGTGTCCAGCAGGATGCGGTAGATGGGGCTCACCGTCTCGGAGACGATCACCTTGACCCGCTTGGTCTGGCGTACGGCCATCATCATGGCCTCGTAGAGCGCGGTGCCGCCGTCGTAGACGCTGGCGTTGGCGCACTCCATGCCCATGAGCCGGGCCACGGCGGTCTGGTATTCGAAGATGGCCTGCAGGGTGCCCTGGCTGGCCTCGGGCTGGTAGGGCGTGTAGGCGGTGTAGAACTCGCCCCGGCTGATGAGGGCGTCAACGGCGGAGGGCACGTAGTGGTCGTAGAAGCCTGCGCCGAGGAAGCTGACCATGCCGTTGGAGTTGCGGGCGGCCAGGTCTTCTATGCGCTGGCGGGTGGCCATCTCGGAGAGGCCCTCCGGCAGGTCGAAGCTCTTGGGGCGCAGGGCCAGGGGGATCTCGGCGAACAGCTCCTCCACGGAGCCCGCGCCGATTGCCCCCAGCATGGCCCGGGTGTCCTCCGGGGTGTGGGGAACGTAGGGCATGTGGGCTCCTCGCCTAGTGGCAGGACTTGGCGGTTTCTTCGTAGGCGGCGGCGTCCAGCAGGCCCTCGGGCTTGGCGGAGAGCTTCACCTTGATCATCCAGCCGCCCGCGAAGGGCTCCTGGTTGACCAGTTCGGGCGCGCCGTCCAGCTCGGCGTTGACCTCCACCACCTCGCCGCTGACCGGGGAGTACAGCTCGCTGGCGGCCTTCACGGACTCGATGGAGCCGAACTCCTTGCCCTGGGTCACGGTCGCGCCCACGGCGGGCAGGTCCACGAAGGTGATGTCTCCGAGCTGCTCCTGGGCGAAGGAGGTGATGCCGACGGTGGCGGTGTCGCCCTCGATCTTGGCCCATTCATGAGAGGGGGTGTACAGAAGGTCGGTTGGGAACATGCGTGGCTCCTTGTGGGGATCGGCCGCCGGGGCGCGGGTGGCGCCGGTGCGGTCCGTGCGTTTACGTATGCGGCGCAAGGCGCCGTGAGGCCGGGGGATAGTATCCGCCAGCGCCCCACGGGGCAAGGGTTTCCTTGCTCCGGCGCACTTGCGCGCGGCCCGGGATGCGGGTATCTGCTGCCCTTCGGAGGAGACGTTCATGCATACCGATACAACCCAGGAGCAGGCCCCCAAATCCCTGCCGGACTACACCGTGGGGCCGCGCCAGCGCCTCGTGGTGGAGGAGCTGGGCCGCGCTTGGCAGCTCAACCGCACCGGCGACCTGGAGACCATCTGGGAGAACATGAGCCGCGAGGAGTTCGGCGAGGACGAGCGCATGCCCTACTGGGCGGAGCTCTGGCCCGCCAGCACGCTCCTGTGCCGCTGGCTCGCCCGCAACAAGGAGGCCATCTCCGGGCGCACCTGCCTGGACGTGGGCTGCGGCCTGGGGCTCACGGGCATCGTGGGCGCGTGGCTCGGGGCCAAGGTGGTGGGCATGGACCACCAGTGGCCCGCCGTGTATTTCAGCCGCGAGAACGCGGAGCTCAACGGCGTGGAGCAGCCCATGTGGGTCCAGATGGACTGGTGCGCCCCGGCCTTCAAGCCCCGCTGCTTCGACTTCATGTGGGGCGGGGACATCGTCTACGAAACCCGCTTCTACCACCCCCTGACCAGGCTGTTCAGGGATTACCTGGCCCCGGGGGGGCGCATCTGGCTGGCCGAACCCAGGCGCAGCGTGTCCACGCCGGTGTGGGAACGCCTGGCAGGAGACGGCTTCAACGTGCGCAAGCTCTTCACCGAGCCCGTGCCCGTGGAGGGCTACCACGTCACGGTCAACCTCTGGGAAATGACCCTGCCGGACTAGAATTGGGATTTCGGAAACATGACCCTGTTTCCACATGTGAGTGAAAGGGTGTTGCTGTGTTGCGCCGTTGGTTCGCGGAGGCGGATCTCGAGGATGCAACGCTAGAGGAGGCATCATGGGCAAGACCATCCGCTTCGGCGTGTCGCTCAACTCCGACCTGCTGGAGCAGTTCGACTCCCTCTGCGAGGAGCGCAGCTACCCCAACCGCTCCGAGGCCATCCGCGACCTGATCCGCAGCGTGCTGGTGGAGAAGGAGCAGCAGGCCGACGACCGCGAGATCGCCGGCGTGCTGAGCCTCGTGTACGACCACCACTTCTCCGACCTGGCCCAGCGCCTGGTGGAGATACAGCACGACGAACACGACGTGATCCTGACCACCATGCACGTGCACCTGGACCACCACAACTGCCTGGAAGTGCTTATACTCAAGGGCGGTGGGGAAGCCATACGCAGGCTCTCCGACAAGCTCATATCCACCAAGGGCGTCAAGCACGGCAAATTGACCCTGACCACCACCGGGCAGGGGCTGGCCTAACCCAAAGAATTCAATGAAAGATATCCAATCATCACCCGCAGACGTCTCCATCGCCATCGACCGCGTGGGCATCAAGTCCCTGCGCCTGCCCCTCACCGTGAAGGACCGCTCCCGGGGCAGCCAGCACACCGTGGCCGAGGTTGACCTGGCCGTGGACCTGCCCGCCCAGTTCAAGGGCACGCACATGTCGCGCTTCGTGGAGGCCCTGGAGAGTTGGAACGCCGAGCTGGACTACCACGGCTTCAAGGATCTGGTGGCCGACGTGCGCGACCGCCTGGAGGCCCAGAACGCCCACGTGGCCGTGCGCTTCCCCTATTTCGTGCGCCAGACCTCGCCCAAGAGCGGGGCCCAGGCCAACATGGACTACGCCTGCACCGTGCAGGGCGACCTCACCGGCGACCGCTTCCGCATGACCCTGGGCGTGGAGGTGCCGGTGATGACCGTGTGCCCGTGCTCCCTGGCCATCAGCGACCAGGGCGCGCACAGCCAGCGCACCGTGGTGCGCGCCCGCTGCCGCTTCAAGGGCTTCATGTGGCTGGAGGAGTTGATCGCAATGGCCGAGGGGGCCGGGTCATCCCCGGTGTACTCGCTGCTCAAGCGCGAGGACGAGAAGCACGTCACCGAGTCGGCCTTCGCCAACCCCTGCTTCGTGGAGGACGTGGTGCGCGGCGTGGCCAAGGCCCTGGAGGAGCACCCCCAGGTGAGCTGGTACAGCGTGGACGTGGAGAGCTTCGAGTCCATCCACAACCACTGCGCCGTGGCCGGGATCGAACGGACGAAGGGCTAGCAGGCTGTTGATACAGGCGATTTTTGCAGCTTGCTCAAGAACATCGCGGGCAAGGCGCAAGAAAAAGCCAAGCCCGATGCATAGTTCTTCTGCGTGAGGGTTCGGCTTTTTTGAAGCAACGACGCCCGTGAGGATTGTTGGGCAAACTGCTAGCGCAGCCAGACGCTGGCCATCATAGCGAAGAGCGCGTCGCGGTTGGCCTCAAAGAGTTCGCGGGCGGCCTTCTCGTCATCGCCCAGGGTGTAGGCCAGCACCTGGACCAGCCTGCCAGGCAGGGGGGCGAAGAGCTGGTTCACGAACTGCACGCGCACCTTGCCCCCGCCGTCGGCCACCAGCCTGTAGTAGAGCGTGTCGTAGGCGCGGTAAGTCCCCACCTTGCCCGGGCCGCAGGTGGGGCCGAGGCCCTTGAGGGCTTCCTGAATGTATTGCTTCACGTTTTCGCAGGCCACGAAGGCGTTCTGTGTCAGGAGCATGTCCTGCCGGGGCGGGCTCACGCAGATCTGGAAGCGCACGTTCTGGCCCGAGCTGGCCTCCACGGCGAAGCGGCAGCCTTCGATCTGCTTTTCGCTGACGCTCCAGCCGGGCGCGGGCTGGAAGCGCAGCCCCTCGGCCTTGCTCTCGTAGCCCTTGAAGGCCGGGGGCGGCTCCGGCGAGCAGGCCCAAAGCGCCGGGAGCAGAGCCAGGAGCCCGGCCAAAAGTCCGGCCCGAAACACGGCCCGAAGTACGTGAAGCAGGATGCGTCGCATGGGATTTTCTAGCCCGCCGCGTTCCGGCAGGCAACAAGCAGGAGAGATTCGATGAACATTTGCGTGACCCTCCCGGATTGGGTGGACGCCGTTGCCCGCCCCGGAACCGTGTGCGCCTCCGACGAGGAGAAGATGGCCATCGCCGTGGCCCTTGCACGCGAGAACATGAGCCGCGGCGGCGGGCCTTTCGGGGCCGTGGTGTTCCACCGGCCCAGCGGCAGGCTGGTCTCCGGCGGGGTGAACCTGGTGCTGCAGTCCGGCCTGAGCTCCTTCCATGCCGAAATCACGACCCTGAGCGCCGCCCAGACCCGCCTGGGCCGCTACGACCTCAGCGCGGACGGCGGGCACGAGCTGGTCACCTCCAGCGAGCCCTGCGCCATGTGCCTGGGCGCGGTGCTCTGGTCGGGCGTGAAGCGGGTGGTCTGCGGGGCCTGCTGCGACGCGGCCCGGGCCATCGGCTTCGACGAGGGGCCGGTGTTCCCCGAATCCTGGGCCTACCTGCGCCGCGCGGGGATCGAGGTGGTGGAGGGCGTGCTCTGCGATGAGGCCGAGGCCGTGCTCAAGCGCTACAAGGAGCAGGGCGGGGTGGTCTACAACGCCTGAGGCGCGGCCTTCTTGACAGTTCCGGGGAATGCGTCCACCTGTGTACAAGGAGCGCACGGCCATGATCGGCAGGGTGGACGTGAACATGCAGGCCATCGGGGCCCTGGCCTACGCGGTGGATACCGCTGCGCGCAACATCGCGCCCTCAACGGCCGCCAACCACATCCCCCAGCGCCTCGACCCCCCCGGCACGGACGCCTTTGTGGAATCGGCCCGGCCCGACACCACCGCCTTCGGCGAGACCACCGGCCTCATCCCCGCCGAGGCCGCCTACGACCACAAGCTCATGGACCAGGCCTGGCGCACCGCCGCCCACGCCGGGGACGTCTCCGTGGAGCGCGGCATGGCCGCCAACGCCCGGATGGAGCTGGAGCTGCGGGCCAGGGTGGAGGCCACGCGCACCATCGAGCAGACCACCGGGGCCATCCTGCGGCTCATCGCCTGAAATACCGCGCGTCCTGCGGTGTTTCCCCCATTTCTTGGCTTGACTTCGCGTCATTTGATTGACAGCTTCGGCCTGTGACTACGGCTAGGACGCGGAGGGAGTCATGGATTTGGATACCTGCGGCATCATAGGCAAAAGCCAGGTCCTGGCGGGCGTGTTCGCCATGCTCGCCAAGGTCGCGCCCACGGATTCCACCGTGCTCGTCACCGGCGAGTCCGGCACCGGCAAGGAGTTGCTGGTGCGCGCCCTGCACACCAACAGCCGCCGGGCGGGCAAGCCCTTCGTTCCCGTCAACTGCGGGGCCATCCCCAAGGAACTGCTGGAGTCGGAGCTCTTCGGGCACGAGAAGGGGGCCTTCACCCACGCCATCCGCAGCCGGGCCGGGCGCTTCGAGCTGGCCGACGGGGGCACCATCTTCCTCGACGAGATCGGCGAGATGGACCTCTCCCTGCAGGTCAAGATCCTGCGCGTGCTCCAGGAGAAGGAGTTCGAGCGCGTGGGCGCCACCAAGACCATGAAGGTGGACGTGCGCATCGTGGCCGCCACCAACCGCGACCTTGAGGCCGAGGTGGCGGCGGGCCGTTTCCGCGAAGACCTGTTCTACCGCCTCAACGTCATCCCCCTGCATCTGCCGCCCCTGCGCGATCGCGGGGACGACGTGCTGCTGCTGGCCGAATCCTTCCTGAAACGCTTCTGCGAGCACAAGGACCGCAAAATCCTCAGCATCCCCGCTGAAACGCGGGACATGTTCCTACGCTACCCCTGGCCCGGCAACGTGCGCGAGTTGGAGAACTTCATGGAGCGGCTCTCCATCCTCTGCGAGCACGACCAGATCCTCCCGGAGGACCTGCCCCGCAAGATATGGGACGCCGTGGGCAAGGCCGTTCCCCCCAAGGAGGCTGCCCCGGCCCCAGGGCCGCAGGGTTTTGTCTGGCCGGTCCTCAAGGACCTGGCGGACAAGCACCTGGGGCTCAAGGAGTTCCTGGACGAAATCGAGGACAGGCTGCTCGCCGAGGCCCTGGCCCAGGCCGGGAACGTGAAGAACCAGGCCGCCGAGATACTGGGCATCAAGCGCACCACGCTCATCGAGAAGCTCAAGAAAAAGAATATGCTGAACTGACAAGGCCCGCACCGTGAAACATAGCACGTTTCTTGCTATGTTGAGCGCCGTGACGGCGCGATCCCTTGCCAGGGCCTCCTGGCTCCTCTGCCTGTGCATCCTTGCCCTGCTTCCGGCCACGGCCTGGGGGCAGAGCTATTCGCTCGCCGTTGGCCCCTCCGCGGACGTGCTCACCGTCAATTTTCCGAAGAAGGCCCCCCAGCCCATGGTGCTGCGCACGGGCGGCAACCGGATCGAGATGCTCTTTCCGGCGGGAACCTCGTTCAAGAACCCAGGAGCGGGGGGCGTGGGGGGCAAACAGGTGGCCTCGGTGGAGACTGCGGACAACGTGCTGGTGGTGCTCACCAACACCGAGGCCTTCGGGTTCGTGAGTTCGCCCAAGGGCGACAAGGCGATCCAGCTGCAGGTCTTCCCGGACCCGGCTGGCGCGCGCTGGAAACCCGCCGAGGGCTCCCGGCAGGCCGCGCAGCCCAAGCCCGCCCCCCAGGCGGCGGAGCAGCCCGGCCCCCAGACACGCGACCCCGAGCCCGCCAAACCGGCAGAGCCCGCGGCCCAGCCTTCCGCGCCCGCACAGCCTTCCAATCAGGTGCGGGCGGTCATCCGGCCCGAGGGGGGCTCTTCCCAGAGCGCGCCTGTCCAACAGGGTGGCCAGCAAGGTGGCCAGCAGGCGCAGGATGCGGCCAAACCCCAGCCCGTTCAGAGCCAGCCCCCCCAGAACCAGGCGGCCCAGAATCAGGCAATCCAGAATCAGCCAGCGCAGCCTCCAGTTGCGCAGCAGGCCTCGCCCAAGCCGGAATCTGGCGGGGTGGTGCGCCAGAGCCTGATGCAGCCCGCCGCCCAGCCGCAAGAGCAGGCCCAGGCCCCAGTCCCGGCACAGACCCAGAGCCCGGTCAAGGCTCCGGTCCAGGCGCAGCCCGGGGCTGCTCCCGCCGCCCAGGCACAGCCCGGGAATCAATCTTCGATCAAGGCCCCGATCCAGGCTCCGGCCGAATCCACGGCGGAGGCGGCCCAGCCCGCGCAGGG
>JBKICO010000371.1:0-5225 GCA_046567065.1 Acidobacteriota bacterium | reverse complement strand
CCGCCAGGCCCCGGGCATGGCCAGCAGTTCGCCGAGCCCCATGACCGGGGCCCCGGCGGGCAGGTGCGCGAAGTGGGCGGAGGAGAGCCAAAGGTCGAAGGCGAAGGCGCTCATGGCCAGGGCGGCCAGGGGCACGTGCCGGGCCGAGATCTCGCCCTTGAGCATCCGCGAGCACAGGGCCGAGCCCAGGCCGATGCCCACGGAGAACACGGTGAGCATGAGCGTCACGGCGTGCTCGCCCGCGTGGAGCACATCCTTGGCGAAGGCCGGGAACTGCGAGAGGTAGGTGATGCCCACCAGCCAGAACCAGGAGATGCCCAGCACCGAGAGGAACACGTCGCGCCTCTTCTTCGCCAGGCCCATGACCGCGAAGGTCTCCCGCAGGATGTGGGGGCTCACGGCCACGGCCCTGTCGCCGGGCCTGGCCTTGGGCAGCATCAGGCTGGCCGCGAAGCCCAGAACCGAAAATACCAGGAGCATGGCGCAGATGGCTGCAATGCCGCCCTGCTCCAGCACCAGCATGCCCCCGGCGATGGTGCCCAGCAGGATTGCCAGGAAGGTGCCGCCCTCGATGAGCGCGTTGCCGTCCACGAGGTCGCCCTCGGGCAGTTGTTCGGGCAGGATGGCGTACTTGAGCGGCCCGAAGAACGCGGCCTGCGCGCCCAGCAGGAAGAGCACGGCCAGCATCCCGGGGACGCTTGCGGCCACGAGGGACCACGCCCCCAACGAGACGACGGCCACTTCCGCGAGCTTGACCAGGCGGATGAGCCCGCTCTTCTCGTAGCGGTCGGCCAGTTGCCCGGCCGTGGCCGAGAACAGGAAGAAGGGCAGGATGAACAGGCCCGATGCGATGTTGACCAACACCTGCGGGGGCATGGCCGAAGCCTCGCCCAGGCGGTAGATCACCAGAATGGCGATGGCGTTCTTGAACACGTTGTCGTTGGCCGCGCCCAGGAACTGGCTGACGAACAAGGGCCAGAAGCTGCGCTTGCCGAGCACGCGGGTGATTCCTGCGTTCATGCTACAATCCTCCCGGGAAAGGGGTTGCGGCCGGGGCCGCTGCCGGCTCGGGCGCGCCGCGCCAGGCGAACGCGGGGTGCTCCACGAACATGGAGGCCGGGAAGCGCGCCCCGGTCCTGGGGTGGCGCAGGGTGCGCTTGAGCACGAAATCGAAGAGCAGGGGGTTGGCCCTGCGGATCTCGGCCAGTTGGCGGCGCTCGCTGTTGGTGATGAAACCCGCCAGCCATAAAACACGCGGCTGCACGAAGATGTCAACGGCGGGCAGCGGATAGTCGCTGCCGTTTATGAGCCTGGGGTGCAGATCGGCGCGCTCCAGCAGGGTCCTGAGGTCGCCGGTGTTGCGGGCTGTCTGGGCCAGCATGGAGATGTCTCCGTAGAGGCGGCCCGTGTAGCGCGGGTCGTCCATCATGCGCAGGAACAGCTCGAAGTTGCGGGCGCGGCGGCCCGGGTTGTCCAGGTCCTCACTCGATCCGCGATTCCCGGCGTGGGCCATGATCACGGTGACGCCCAGATCCAGGGGGCGGCGCAGCAGCAGCGGGTTGCCCAGGCGCTGGTCGGACGAGGCCACCGAGGCCTCGCGCCCGGTGTGGCTGAGCAGGGCCATGTTGTGGCGGGCCATGGCGCGGTAGAAGGGGTCGAAGGCCGGGTCGGAGGGGTCCATGCCCTGGGCGTTGGGCAGCCACTTTATCACCCTGACCCCTTGCGCGGCGAGGCTCTCCAGCCGGGCCAGGGCGTGGGGGTCGCGCGGGTGCACCGAGGCCACCGGGATCAGGGTGTCCGGGTGGCTGCGGGCCAGGTCCAGCACGTAGCTGTCGGGGATGCTGAACTCGGTGCGCTCCAGGTCGCGCTCGCCGTCGGGGTTGTAGCGGCAGTCATAGGCCAGGACGGCCAGTCTGGGGGCCACCGGAAATTCGCGGGCCAGGGCCAGCAGGCGCTCCACGTACTGCTGGTCGGCCCGGGCCGGGTCCGTGACGCCGGACGCGGCCAGCACCACGTCAGCCTTGAGGCGCGACAGGGGGTGTTTCCATCTGCGCAGGGAGGGGTTGGCGTAGATGCCGCTGCCGCCCGTGCCCAAACCCAGGATGTGCACGTGGCTGTCCAGGGGCCTGCGCCCGCCCAGGTCCGCGAAGGCGCGGTCCACCAGGGCTCGCGCGCCGGGGCTGAGCGGCTTGGCGTGCGTGCGCTCAGGGGGCCGGTTGGGGACGGCCCCGGAGAAGTGCGGCGAGAGGGTTGGGGAACTGACCCTCGAGGCGCCCAGGGGCATGGCCTGGGAACTGATCCGGGTGGCGGCCTGGACCTCCGCGGCGGGTGACTCCTGGGCCTTGGAGACGAGGGAGATGATAAGCGCGGACAGGGCTGCGAGGACGATTCCGGCCTGCATGGGGGCCTCCTTTTTGAACATTGTTCAAAATCACGCCGCCCTCTTTCTGAACAGCGTTCAAAATCGGAATAGCTTGCTTCTGAACAATGTTCAATATAATTTTCATCCACCCGCGAAATTTCGGCCCGGAGCCGGGATGCGGCAGGAGGCAAGGCATGGCCAGACGGTCGGACCACACCCGCGAGCAGTTGGCGGAGCTGGTGCTGGGCGAGGCGCAGCGGCTGGTGGAGGCCGAGGGCTTTGGGGCCCTCACGGCCAGGCGCGTGGCCGAGGCCGTGGGCTACTCCCCGGGCACGCTCTACAACCACTTCAGGAACCTGGACGACCTGGTGGTGCACGTGAACGCCCGCACCCTGGAGCTGCTGGACAGCGAGCTGGCCGGGGCCGCCCCCACGGGTGATCCGCAGGCCGACGCCCTGGCCCTGGCCCTGGCCTACTTCTCCTTCGTGGAGCGCCACCCCCGGTTGTGGGAGTTGCTCTACGAGTACCGCCTGGGCGAGGGCTCCGAACTGCCCCGGTGGTTCACCGGCAGGATCGAGGCCATTTTGGCCCGCATGGCCCGGGTGCTGGAACCGCTGTTCGCGCCCGGGGACAAGGCCGGGGTGGAGGAGGCCGTGCAGGTGCTCTGGGCCAGCCTGCACGGCATCGGCTCCCTGGCCACCAGCGGCAAGCTGGAGGTGGTCACGGCGCGCAGCGCGGCCCAGTTGGCGCGCTCGCTGGTGGTGCATTACGTGGGCGGGCTCAAGGCGAAGCGGGGGCAGGAGCGGGGATAGGAGCGGGGCGTCCGGCGGGTGGATGCTGGGCCATGGGCATGCCCGGGAAGATCATCCGCCCGGCGGTTCCGGGGCGAGGTCAACCCGCGCCCCGGAGCCGGAAGAAAGGGCCTACAGTTTCACCGTGACGTGCGAGGCCGTGCGGATGGCCTTGGCCTTGGCATCCTCCACGTCCTTGCCCAGGGCCAGGGCCACGCCCATGCGCCTGGTGCCGTGCAACTCGGGCTTGCCGAACAGGCGCAGGGAGGTGTCCGCCTTGGCCAAGGCTTCGGGAGCAACCTCGAAGGCCGGGGCCGCGCTGTCGCCCTCGGCCAGGATCACGCGGGAGGCCGCCGGGCCGTAGAGCCGGATGGCCGGGATGGGCAGGCCCAGGATGGCCCGCACGTGCAGGGCGAACTCCGAGAGGTCCTGCGAGATGAGCGTGACCATGCCCGTATCGTGCGGGCGGGGCGACACCTCTGAAAACAGCACCGTGTCGCCCTTGATGAACAGCTCCACCCCGAAGATGCCGCGTCCGCCCAGGGCTCCGGTGACGGCCTGGGCCATGCGCTTGGCCTCGGCCAGGGCCGCCTGACTCATGGGGTGGGGCTGCCAGGACTCGCGGTAGTCCCCCTTCTCCTGGCGGTGGCCGATGGGCTCGCAGAAGCTGGTTCCCCCGGCGTGACGCACGGTGAGCAGGGTGATTTCGTAGTCGAAGTCAACGAACCCCTCCACGATCACGCGGCCCGCCCCGGCGCGCCCGGCGGTTTGGGCGTAATCCCAGGAGGCTTCCGCTCCGGCCGCGTCGCGGGCCACGCTCTGCCCTTTGCCCGAGGAGGACATCACCGGCTTGACCACGCAGGGGAAGCCCACGGCCTCGCAAGCCGCCAGGAACTCCTCCTTGGTGTCCGCGAAGCGGTAGGGCGAGGTGGCCAGGCCCAGCTCCTCGGCGGCCAGGCGGCGGATGCCCTCGCGGTCCATGGTCAGGCGGGCGGCGCGAGCCGTGGGCACCACGGTCACGCCCTCGGCCTCCAGGGCCAACAGCTCCTCGGTGGCGATGGCCTCGATCTCGGGCACCACGAAGTCGGGCTTCTCCTGTTCGATGACGGCGCGCAGGACCTTGGCGTCGAGCATGCTCACCACGTGGGAGCGGTGCGCCACCTGCATGGCCGGGGCATTGGGGTAGCGGTCCACGGCGATGACCTCCACGCCGAGGCGCTGGGCCTCGATGGCCACCTCCTTGCCCAGCTCGCCGGAGCCGAGCAGCATGATCCTGGTGGCCGAAGCCGTGTTGGGCGTGCCGATGCGGGCCATGGAAACCTCCTGAAGGGGAAAATTCGGAAGCGCGCAGCCTACCCGGAAGCGGCGGGGAGGACAATACGCCGCCCCAACCCCCGGGGCGGAAGCATCGGCGGGGAGCTAGCCCTGCGCGCCCGAGCCCAGCAGGGCCTTGGCCTCCTCCCATTCCTGTGGCGGGCACCTGCCTTCCTCGATGATCTCGAAGAACTCCCCCGGCTCCAGGTGCAGCATGGCGCTGTCCGGGTGTTGATGCTTGAGCCAGGTGGGGGCCTCGCGGGCCTCCTGCTCGGAGTCGGCCGTGAAGAACGTCACCGGGCTCCTGTGTCCGGCTTCGCCGCAACGGTAGAGGAGGTAAGTCTTGGACATGGCGGCCTCCGGGGTCGCTTGGCCGCGCCACCGGCGCTGCGTGGGCGGCGCGCATGAAATTCCGGCCCGATGGTAGCCGAATTTTCACTCCAGGTCTTCCCCCTAGGCACCGGGGAGGGCGGCGACCCATTCACAGCCCGTCTGCACCATGTTATGCCGTGTTCAAGCATGACAGCCGTCCCCATGCGTTTGCGGTTCAACCCAAGCTGTAAACCATCCTGCGGAGCGCCGCCATGTTCACCAGACCGGCTATCCTCACGCTGCTCGCCACACTGCTCGCTTTCATCCACCCCCCCGCCCGGGCCGATGCCCCCTGGAAGCTGCTCAACTACGCGCCCACCGCCAACACGCTCCTTTCGGCCTACACCCCCGACGCCGGGGCCACGGTCTATTTCGCGGGCGACGGC